>JAFXGR010000152.1 GCA_017520155.1 Lachnospiraceae bacterium | reverse complement strand
TGTTTGACTCTCCTCTTGTGTAGAAGTTTCCTCCTCTTCTTCTTCCTTCTTCTCTTCTTCTTTTGTCTCTTCTTCTTCTATCGGATACATATCCCAAAAATCAAGATCACTGGCTACTAAGCCTGAAGAATAGCTACTTTCCTCTGTAGCAGTTTCTTCCTCTTGTTCTTTTACTGTTGCTGCAGTTTGAGCAGATGATGGCTTTTTATTCATTGTCACCACCAGGACTAAAATCATCAAAACAAAAAAGGATACTCCTAAAGCCATATAGATTAAAGGAAGTCCTCCGCTGTTATCTTCATAATCATATGTTTGTCGCATTCTAATATCAAATTCCTTCTTATTTTCTATCCTATGGGGAACCTTTTCAAGAACCCCATAATCCCATGGACTGCACGTTTAAACTACACAATTGCCTTCTTAGGACATTTTTCCTTACAAATACCGCAATCAGTACATAAACTATAATCTATCTTTGCTAAAGAATCTTCCATGGAAATAGCCTGCACCGGACAGTTCTTTACACATATTCCACAGCCGATACACCCCACTTCACAGGATTTTATTACCTTAGGCCCTTTATCTTTGGAATTGCAGGCCACTTTTCTTTCTGCCTTATAGGGAATCAGTTCAATAAGATTCTTTGGACATTCTTCCACACAGGCACCGCAGCCGCCACACACTTCCTTATCCACAACAGCCACGCCATCTATAATGGAAATAGCGTCTAAGGTACATACCTCTACACAATTTCCGTAGCCAAGACATCCATAATTACAGCTCTTTGGCCCTCCTGCCGGTACAAAGGAAAGCATCCTGCAATCCTTGGTTCCTGTATATTCATAATCTACTGTCGTCTTATTGCAGTCTCCCTGGCATTTTACAAAAGCAACCTTTTTTTCTTCCAACTGGGCTTCCACTCCCATAACCTGTGCAATGCGGTTAGCCACATCTGCCCCTCCTACAGGGCACCCGCTTACCTTTGCTTCTCCTTTTACAATTGCTGCTGCCAGTCCTGAGCAGCCGGGAAAACCACAGCCGCCGCAATTATTTCCCGGTAAAATTCCTAAAATCTCCTCTTCTCTCGGATCCGTTTCTACCTGAAAACAAATTGCCGCAATTCCTAAAAATATTCCGATAAAAATTCCAACCACTGCTACTACCACAGTTGCAGTTATTATTCCTGTCATTTTTCTCCTCCTCTACAGTAACCCGGAAAAACCACAAAATGCTATTGCCATTAATCCTGCTGTAATTAACACAATGGGCATTCCCTGAAAGGGCAAGGGAATATCATTTTCCTCAATCTTTTCACGTATTCCGGCCAAAATGATAATAGCAACGGCAAAGCCCAAAGATGTGGCAAAGCCATTAATCACTCCCGTAAAAATATCATAACCGTACTTCACATTATTCAAGGCTACTCCCAAAACTGCACAATTGGTGGTAATCAAAGGAAGATATACACCAAGTGCCTGATAAAGTCCAACCATGAATTTCTTTAAAAACATCTCTACAAACTGTACCAAAGCCGCAATTACCAGGATAAATACAATGGTTTGAAGGTAGGTAATCTGAAAAGGCAGTAAAATAAAATTATAAATTGCTCCTGTTACTGCACTGGCCAGTGTAATAACAAAGATTACTGCTCCTCCCATCCCCGCAGCTGTTTCAATTTTTTTCGATACCCCAAGGAAGGGACATAAGCCAAGAAACTGACTAAGCACTACATTACTGACCAGAGAAGAACTGATAATAATTAATACAAGATTTTGTAATTCCATAGATTATTTCTCCTCCCTTTCCTTACACTGCTCTTTACAGGTTTTACAATCTGTACCACAGCCAGACTGAATTTTTGACATATCTTTTCCCTTTTTCTCTCCCTCAATCTTAAGGTAATTCTGAATTGCCGTTAAGCCTGCAAGAACAAAAAAGGCTCCCGGTGCTAAAACAAAAATACTTGCCGGTACATAAGAGGCAGGCATGACTTCATATCCGAATACTTCCCCTGCACCTAAAATCTCTCTTAGGGCTCCAATCATGGTAAGAGCTACACTAAACCCAAGTCCCATTCCCAGTCCGTCAAATAATGAAGGAATAATAGGGTTTTTGGAAGCGTAAGATTCTGCACGCCCTAAAATAATACAGTTTACAACAATTAAGGGAATATAAATCCCAAGAGCATCGTACAAGGAGGGTAAAAAACCTTCCAAAAGAAGCTCCACCAAGGTTACAAAGGTTGCAATTACCACAATAAATGCGGGGATTCTTACTTTGTCCGGAATAACCTTTCGTAATAAAGAAATAATTCCGTTACTAAGAGTTAACACCACCGTTGTAGTCAGCCCCATTCCCAATCCGTTTACTGCGGAAGTTGTGACCGCCAAAGTAGGACACATTCCAAGCATAAGGACAAAAGTAGGGTTTTCTTTTATCAAACCGTTGAAAAGACGTTCTCCTGCTTTATTCACTCTTTCCACCTCCTAATTCAGAATAGAACCAATCCAGCCCTGTATTTACACCACTAACCAAAGCATTGCTGGTGATGGTTGCCCCACTGATGGCATCAATTTCATCAGCAGTAACCGCCCCTGTTTTTGTTACCACCAGTTGATGGGAATTTTTCCCGGAAAACTGTGGCTTTAGCACTTCTTCCGCCTGCATTCCCAGTCCCGGTGTTTCTGCAATGGACAGTAAAGAAATACCATTGATGGTTCCATCCATTCTTATCCCCATGGTAAATTGTATATCCCCGTTATATCCTCCATGAGCAGTGATCACCATAACATAGCCCAAAAGATTTCCGCTTTGGTCTTTAGCCTCACTGGTACTGTCAATTGTAGCATCATAATAGACGCCTTCCGGCATGGCAAGCTCTAATGCCGTAAACTCATAGGCGTCGGAAAAAACTTCTTGATAGGCTCTCGTGGTTTTTAATTCCTTTTGCTTTGCAATGGGGTCCTTAGTCACCTCATATACTCCTCCTAACAAAAGTCCTGCCACTAAGGTAATTAAAAATAAAACAGATGCATCTTTCATCATATTTTTCATTACATTCCCCTCCTTTTTCCAAAGGCCATAGGTCGGGTATACTTTTCAATCAAAGGAACCAGAAGATTTCCTAAAATGATGGCATAGGAAACACCCTCGGCACTGGATCCGAAAATACGAAACAGGAAGGTCAACAGTCCTAAAAAGATTCCATAGACATACTGTCCTTTTACGGTAACCGGTCTTGTTACATAATCTGTTGCCATGAAAAAAGCTCCCAGCATTAAGCCTCCTCCTGCCAGTTGTGCAGAAATATACTGAAGGTCAAAACCCGCCGGTCCCCAAAGTCCCACAAAAATAACAAAACTAAGAAGATATGTTCCCGGCACTCTTAAATCAATAACACCAAGAAGAAGTAAAAAGCAGGCACCGATTACAATAGCAATCATAGAAGTTTCTCCTATGGTACCGTTACATCTTCCGATTACCATATCGTATACATTGGTAACCTCTCCCTGCTTTAATAAGGCCAAAGGAGTAGGTCCTGTATAGGCATCACACTCAAAATTTGTCATAATGGAGGTAAAGGAAATTAATAAAAAACATCTGGCTGCCAAAGCAGGATTCATAAAATTCTGTCCCAATCCTCCAAACAACATTTTAACAACTAAAATGGCAAATACACCACCGATTACACAAATCCACCAAGGTACACTAACCGGCAGATTAAGTGCCAAAAGAATTCCTGTAACCACTGCCGAAAAATCTCCTATGGTTATGGGTTTTTTTAAGATAATTTCATAAAGAAGCTCTGTAAGCACGGTACTGGCTACCGTAATGAGAATGACCCATAAAGCACCCAGGCCAAAATTATAAATTCCAAATCCACATGCAGGCAAAAGAGCAATGATTACTGCAAGCATCAGATGATTGGTTGTTACTTTTCCTCGAATATGGGGATTCGAAGATACTTTCTTTAATGTATTCATATTACTTGAACATTCCTTTCCCTTCTCTTGGATAAAACAGCAAGCCTAACCTTCTCTTACTTTTTCCTCTTACTAAGCACTGTTTTTCTCATGGATTTTATGTTTTGTGCCAGATATCGTTTTGCCGGGCAGACATAACTGCAGCAGCCGCATTCCACACATTCCATTCCGTAATATTTTATAAACTCTTCTTCCTTATGCTTTGCTGAAAAATCAGAAAGCTTATTGGGCATCAATCTGGCCGGACAGACCTCTAAGCATCTGCCGCAATTAATACAAGCAGTAGGCTCTAACAGGGAAACCTCATCCTTCGTTAAACACACCAGTGCCGAGGCAGTCTTTGTAGTTGGCAAATCCAATTCAAAAACACCAAATCCCATCATCGGTCCTCCCGAAATAATTTTTTCCGGTTCTGTTTTGAATCCACCTGCAGCTTCAATTAATTCATGATAATTTGTTCCGATTTTTACTCGGAAATTTCTTGGTTCTTTAATGGCATCGCCGGTAATGGTTACAATCCTTTCCATTAAAGGCTTTCTATGTAGTACTGCCTGTCCTATGGCCACTATGGTGTCTGCATTATTTACCACACATCCCACATCTGCAGGCAGTCTGGAGGAATCCAGCTTACGCTTTGTTACTGCATAAATTAAAGATCTTTCTGCTCCCTGAGGGTATTTCGTCTTTAATTTTCTTACCAGAATTCTGGATTCATCTACTGTTTTTTCTTTAAACAGCTCAATACAATCCGGCTTATTATCTTCAATTGCCAATACTCCTTTGGCATTGGGAAAAAGAGCAAGAGCAACTTTAAGTCCCTCCAAAATTTTATCCCCCTCTTCTATCATTCGTCGATAATCTGAAGTAAGATAAGGTTCACATTCCGCACAGTTTACAATCACGTAATCTATTTTTTCCGGCTTTTTTACAGATAATTTTACGTGCGTGGGAAATCCGGCTCCTCCCATTCCCACTACTCCTGCCTCCTGAACACAGGAAATAATCTCCTCTTTTGTCATTTCTTCCAAAGGCCTGACCGCAGGATACTCTACCTCTTCGTAAGTATTATCATTCTCTATAATAATACTCATTACCATATCTCCGGTAACTACTCTTCTTGGCTCGATGGCCTTTACTGTACCTGCCACAGAAGAACAGATGCATGCAGAAACAAATCCTCCCGCCTCTGCAATCTTTTGTCCAACCAATACCCTATCCCCCTTTTTCACTATGGGAACTGCAGGAGCTCCTATATGCTGAGACAGCGGGTATACCAGATCACTTCCCGGAAGAATATCCAGGATAGGCTTGTCCTTTGACAACTCTTTTCCTTCATAAGGATGAATTCCACCTACAAATGTCGTTCTTGTCATCTTCTGTTCCATACCTTTCTCATATTTTTTAATTCTTATAAATTTCACTATCATAAATATACACTTTTTAGACAAAAAATACTACTGATATTTTAGAAAGTATGGTAAGATATCCATTATGAAAACTATACATTACGAACTAACTCATTTTACAATTGCATATGATCTTTCTAGACTATGCGATATACAAAGCGCATTTTTTCTGGATATTGAGACCACCGGCTTTTCCCCTAAAAATGCCTCTATTTATCTTATTGGAGGATGCTACCATAAAAATGGCCGCTGGAATTTGATTCAATGGTTTGCTGATACCTTAGAAGAGGAAAAAGAGGTACTTCTTAACTTTTTTTCTTTCTTAAAACCTTATAAAACTTTACTTCATTTTAACGGAAACAGCTTTGATCTGCCCTTTATTCTGGGGCGCTGTGAAAAATATGGCATTGTCCAAAATTTTGATCACTTTCAAGGTATTGATATTTATAAACGAATTTCTCTTTGCCGTCATTTTTTAGCTCTTCCCAGCTGTAAGCAAAAATCTATAGAAGGATTTTTAAAGCTTAGTCGGGAGGATTTATACAGTGGCGGAGAGTTAATCTCTGTATATAAGGATTACCTGCTTTCTAAAGACAGTACTAAGGAGCAGCTGCTTTTATTACACAACCGTGATGATTTAAAGGGTATGCTGGAGATTCTTCCCATACTTTCCTATGCCGACTTATTTAATCTTCCGGTAAAAACCACTAAGGTACAGTCCAACTATTATCTGGATTTGAATCAAAAAAAACAACAGGAATTAATCCTTCGTATTAAGCTGCCCTCGCCTGTTCCCATTCCCGTTTCCTATCACGCCAATGATTGTTATGTCACCATAGAAAACGATCAGGGTGCCATCAGGGTCCCTGTTTATCAGGAAGAGTTAAAATACTTCTATGATAATTATAAGGAATATTACTATCTTCCTGCTGAGGATATGGCCATGCACAAATCGGTAGCTTCCTTTGTAGATAAGGAGCATCGCCGTGCAGCTACCGCTTCAACCTGTTATACCAGAAAATATTCCTCCTATCTTCCCCAATGGGATTATTTGTTCACTCCTTTTTTCAAACGGGAATATAAGAGTCCTCTTTTATTTTTCGAACTAACAGAGGAGTTTAAAACTAATCGTACTGATTTTTCCCGCTATGCTTCTCACCTTCTCCAGATGTTGGGAAAGGCTCATTAGCGCAATGTTTTATCTCAAAAAATAAAAAGGAAGAAAAATACGTCTTAGCAAAATGCTGAAGAATATTTTTCTTCCTTTATATTTTTTAACTGCTACTCTTATTCTGCAACATAGAAGAAGGAATTTAACCTTCCGTATCCCATTTCTTTATAATTCATAATCTGTTCTGTACTTCCAATAAATAAAACTCCATCCTTGGCCAAGGATTTATTAAATTTACGAAATACCTCATCCTTTGCTTCCTCTGTAAAATAAATTAATACATTACGGCAAACAATGAGATGACATCCGGTGGGATAGGCATCTTTTAATAGATTGCTTTCTTTAAATTCCACTCTGGACTTAATTTCATCTGAAATTTTATAAGAAGCACCCACTTGGGTAAAATATTTTTTCTTAAACTTATCCGGTACTGAGGCTATACTTTTTGCATTATACAAGCCCACTTTAGCCTTTGCAATTACCTGCTTATCAATATCTGTAGCAATAATCTTAATATTATTCAGGGGAAGATGCTCTGACAAGGCCATTACCAAAGAATACGGTTCATCTCCGGTAGAACAGGCTGCACTCCAAATCTTTAAATTTTTTCCAAATTTCTTAATTAATGCAGGAAAAACATCCTTATCCAGAACTTTCCACTGTTCAGGATTACGATAAAACTCAGAAACATTAATGGTAAGGTAATTTACAAAGGCCTCAAACATATCCTTATTTACCTTTAATTCCTTTACGAAATTATCATATCCTTTGATTTTATATTTTGCAATCAAAGCATCAATTCTTCGTTTCATCTGCGCTTCTTTATAGGCATTTAAATCAATTTTTGTTAGTGCGAATACTTCCTTTTTTAAATAAGCATAATCATAAACTGCCATATTCTCCACCTCACCCTTCTAGTTAAAAAGGACCGAAAATCTCGGTCCTTTTATATCAAATATTGTAACTATTCCTGTTCAGCAATTACAGAATCAATATCAACAGATACTACATCCTGTTCTACTTCTTCTTTTTCTTCTGCTTCAGGAGCTAAAAGTGCTTTTACACTAAGGCTGATCTTTTTATCTTCTTCATTAAAATCTACAACCTTTGCTGTTACTTCATCTCCTACCTTTAAGGCATCAGAAGGTTTTTCCACATGATCTTTAGAAATCTGGGATACGTGAAGCAATGCGTCTACTCCTGCTTCTAATTCCACAAATGCACCAAAATCTGTCATTCTGGCAACTTTTCCTGTTACCACATTTCCTACTGCATATTTTTCAGCAGCATTTTTCCAAGGATTTGCATCTGCAAACTTTAAGCTGAGGGCAATCTTTGTTCCTGAAATTTCTTTTACCAGAACATTTAATGTATCCCCAACCTTAAATACTTTCTTAGGATTTTCCACTCTTCCCCAAGACATTTCAGAAATATGAAGAAGACCGTCAGCTCCGCCTAAATCAATAAATGCACCGAAATCAGTTACATTTTTAACGGTTCCTTCTACTACATCACCTTCTGAAATTCTTGCAAATAATTCTTTCTGAAGCTCTTCTTTCTTTGCTGCTACTAAAACCTTGCGGTTACCAATATATCTTCTTCTCTTAGGATTATATTCTGTTATTACAAATTCAATTTCCTGACCTGCATATTTGGATAAATCTTTTTCAAATGTATCGGATACAAGACTTGCAGGAATGAAAATTCTTACTTCTTCTACTACAACACTTAAGCCGCCGTCTAATACCTGTGCTACTGTTGCCTTTAATACTTCCTGATTGTTGAAAGCTTCCTCAATTCTCTTGTTACCTTTTTCTGCAGCCAGTCTCTTATAAGTAAGAAGTACCTGACCTTCTCCGTCATTAACTTTCAATACCTTTACTTCCATGGAATCACCAGGCTTAACAACTGTAGTTAAATCTACACCGGGTTCGTTGGTATATTCACTTCTGGTAAGAATACCGTCAGCTTTATATCCGATGTTGATGATAATTTCGTCCGGTTTTACATCGATAACAGTACCTTCAACTACCTCTCCCGAATGGATTGTTTTGCATGATTCTTCTAACATTTGTTCAAAAGTTAATTCTGACATAATTTTGAACCTCCTCAATAATATTATTTGGGGTTGATGCCCCTGCAGTTATTCCCACCAGTCGGACAGATTTAGGAAGATCTAAATTCAAGTCATCTAGTGTCTGTATAAAGTGAGTATCCTCACACTCACTTTTACATATCTCGTATAACTTACGAGTATTGGAACTATTGATACCACCGATGACAATCATAACATCTGCTTTGGCTGCTAATTCCCTTGCTGCTGTCTGACGCTCTTCTGTGGCATTGCATATAGTGTTCACAACACTAATATCATAACCTCTTTTCTTAAAAATTTCAACCAATTCTTGAAATTTATTGTAATTAAATGTCGTTTGTGATACAATGCAAAGCTTTTCCCCTTCTTCAAAAGTAAAATTCAGGGCATCTTCTTTGCTTTCGATTACTATAGCAGGACTATGACACCAGTCTTTTATTCCCTCTACTTCCGGGTGGCCGTCATTGCCGATAATAATAATTTTCTTCCCCTGTTCACTTTCCTTTTCCACTATTTTATGAATACGCTTTACAAAAGGACAGGTTGCATCAATGCATTCTACTCCCCGTTCTTCCAGAATATGATAAATTTCTCTGCTTACTCCATGGGAACGGATAATTACGCTACCTTCCTTAATTTCTTTTAATTCCTCTACAGAGTCAATTACCTCAACACCTTTTTGTTTTAGTTCTTTTACCACTTCTTCATTATGTATTAAGGGACCGAAGGTATATATTTTATCTCCGTCCTTTGCTTTTTTCTCAATCTGTCGGTAGGCCTTTTCCATTGCTTTTTCCACACCAAAGCAAAAGCCTGCACTTTCAGCTCTTACAACTTCCATTTTTTACCACTTTCTATTCTTTATTTTCTCTATATCCGGTTTCCTGTACCAGTAAATAAATTTTCTCCATTACTTCCTGGGGGCTTAACTGAGAACTGTCAATTAACACAGCATCCTGGGCCTGTCTTAAGGGACTGATTTTACGATTCATATCCTGAAGATCTCTTGCTTTAATATCTTCCTCTATGGTATTTAGATCACAAACTTCCCCTTTTTCCTTTAATTCAAGATATCTTCTCTTTGCCCGAACTTTACTGTCTGCCGTAAGGTAAACTTTTACATCTGCACTTGGCAAAACACAGGTCCCAATGTCTCTTCCATCCATTACCACACAGCAAGACTGTGCCAGTTCCTGCTGAAGAGCTACCAGCTTCCTTCTTACCTGTCCGTTTGTACTGGTGGCAGAAGCCATTTTTCCTACCTCCTCAGTACGGATTAAATGATTCACATTTTCTCCGTTTAACAGTACTACCTGTACACCCTGCTGATATTGAATGGATATGTTTACCTGTTCACATTCCTCTTCAATTCTTTTTGTATCCTCAGGGGAAATTCCTCTGCGCAAAAAAAACAAGGCCATGGCACGATACATGGCTCCTGTATCCACATAAATAAATCCCAGTTTTTTTGCTACTTCTTTGGCAATGGTACTTTTCCCTGCTCCTGCAGGACCGTCAATAGCTATACTATATCCCATAATAAGTATTTTGGTGGTAACTTTAGTTACCCCCACTCCTTTCTCTATCGTTGCTCTTTCTCTTAGAACCAATGGGCTAAGATTATTTTTGACTAAACTGTTCCTTTTTCCGCCTTACATGACCATGCTGCATTATTGCCTGCCAGGTGCCCTGTGGACCATGCAAGCGTAATATTATATCCTCCGGTAACTGCATCAATATCCAGCATCTCTCCTGCCAGATACAAACCCGGGATTATTTTTGATTCCATGGTGGAGGGATTTACTTCCTTTACCCGTACCCCTCCCTGAGTCACAATGGCTTCTCTGAAGCTTCTTGTTCCTGTTATGGTCATTTCAAAATTTTTTAAAAGAAAGACCAGTCTTTTCCTTTCTTCCTTTGTAATTTCGTTAACCTTTTTTTCCGGCATTATACCACTGTATTCAATGATAACAGGAATTAATTTTGCAGGCAACAATTTATCCAAAGCATTTTTAAACTGTTTATTCTGATTTTCCTCAAAATCACGTAAGATCCGTTTATCCAGCTGTTCCAAATCCAAGGCAGGCTTAAGGTCTAACACAGCTGATACTTCTTTCCCGTAAGCCTTTTTAGCATAGTAACTGCTGGCACTTAATACCAAAGGACCACTGATTCCAAAATGGGTAAACAACATTTCTCCAAACCCCTGAAACAGGATTTTTTTTCCGTTTTTTACTGTTAAGGAAACATTTTTTAAAGATAATCCCTGAAGTTTTTCTCCCAGATTTTCTTTTAATTCAAAGGGTACCAAGGCAGGCTTTGGTTCCACAAGCTGATGACCGTGATGCTCCAATATTTTTAACATTTTTCCATCAGAGCCGGTGGGTGCATAGGAAAGACCACCTGTGCCAAGAATGACTTTTTTTGCAAAAATTTGTTCTCCGCTATCTAAAAGTACACCTTTAATTTTTCCTTCTTCTCCTATAAGAATATCTTCTACCAAGGTATGGTATCGTACCTTTACCTTAAGCTTTTCCATATATTGAGTCAATACCTTAATTACATCAGAGGAATGATCAGAAACGGGAAAAACCCGGTTTCCTCTTTCCACCTTTAAGGGACAGCCCTTTGATTCAAAAAATTCCATTATCTGATGATTATGAAACTGATAAAGAGCACTATACATAAATTTTTCATTACTGATAATATAAGAAAAAAGTTCCTCTGTATCACAGGCATTGGTTACATTACATCTTCCCTTTCCTGTAATAAATATTTTTCTTCCTGCTCTGTCATTTCTTTCTAAAAGCAGTACCTGAGCACCTTCTTCTGCCGCTGCAATTGCTGCCATCATTCCTGCAGCACCTGCTCCTACTACTAAAATCTCAGTTTCTGTTTTCACTCTTATCTCTCCTTTTTATCTGTTAAAGGATAATCCAAAACCGGTGCCTGATCAATAAAATTGATTTCATCATTAAGATAAACCTGATAATTGTTCCAAGCCTCTTCCAGATTGGATAAATTTTTCTTAACCTCCTGAGGACATTTCATACATAAAGCCACCACTAAAGCATTAATCAGACTTAAGGGGGCAACAAGAGAATCTACAATGGATACCATATCACTTCTTGCCAACAAATTACAGGAGGAATATAAATTCATAGGAGAATGAATGGAGTCGGTAATGGCAATTACCTTGGCATTTCGATCATTGGCAAATTCCATTGCCTTTAGTGTTCTCATGGAATATCTGGGAAAACTAATACCGATCAACACATCCTTTTCATCAATTCTGATCATCTGTTCAAACATTTCACTGGCGCTGGTGGTTTTTAACTGTACCACACTTCCCCGAATCATGTTTAAATAAAAACTCAAAAAATCTGCCAGTGGCTCACATGTTCTTATTCCCACAATATAAACGGTTTTTGCTTCAAGAATAGAATCTATGGCCGCTTCAAAGGCTGCACTGTCTACCATCTCCAAGGTATGGGCTATTTTTTCCATATCGGAATGAAGGACTGAGGTTAAAATTTCAGACCTGGAGCTATTGCCGTATTTTGCTCCCATCTTTGATACGGTATTCAGCTTATTTTTTACCCATTCAGCTAATTCTTTTTGAAAATCAGGATAGCCTTCAAATCCAAGACCATAGGCAAATCTTACTACCGTAGATTCACTAATCTGCAGAAGGCTGCCTATTTTGGATGCTGTCATAAAAACGGCCTGGTCGTAGTGCTCTTTAATAAATTCTGCAATTTTTTTATGGCTTTTACTCATTTTTACATAATGACGATCAATGAGTTCAATAATATCCAGTTCCTTTTCTTTCCACATGCCGGCACCTCCCGCTTTTGTGTAATCTGCTTCCTTATTTATTTTTAACCCTTTTACTTATCTTAGTCAAGAAATAATATGGGGACATTCCAAGGAATGTCCCCATATTATTTCTTGATCATTATTTTTTTATACAGGATAAGCACCGTTTGCTGTATCTGCCTGTGTCATATCCACTTTTTCCTGCTGTGCCTGACGATATTTAAAGAAGTCAGTAGCTACCTGAGGGAATAACGCATAGGATAAGATATCCTCATCCTGCTGCTTCCATTCCTTCATTTCAGCTTCTAATTTATCCATTTCGTTTTCAATAAGGTCTGCAGGACGACAAGTAATTCTTTCTTCTCCCGGAATAACCTTGTCAATTACTTCCTGGCTCATAGGCTTAACCGTCTGTCCGTACTCTCCACGAAGAACTGCCTTTGTTTCCTTTGTTGCCATTTTATATCTTTCTCCAAGAAGTACATTAAATACAGCCTGAGTACCAACAATCTGAGAAGAAGGTGTTACCAATGGTGGTTCACCAAGGTCTTTACGAACTTCAGGAATTTCTTTCAATACATCATAGTATCTGTCTTCTGCGTTCTGTTCTTTCAACTGGCTAACCATGTTAGATAACATACCGCCGGGTACCTGATATAATAATGTCTTAATATCTACACCCATTACCTTAGGATTTAAAAGACCGCTGGCAAGACATTCATCTCTGTATGGTCTGAAGTAATCTGCGATTTCTGCCAGTAAGTTCTGATCAAATCCGGGATCATAAGGAGTTCCCTTAAAGGTTTCAGCCATAACTTCAGTTGCCGGCTGACTTGTTCCCAATGCAAAAGGAGACATAGCACAATCGATAACGTCTACTCCTGCTTCTACAGCCTTTAAGTAAGTCATACTTGCAACACCTGAAGTGTAATGAGTATGTAACTGAATAGGAAGCTTTGTTACACTCTTCATCGCAGATACAAGTTCAGTTGCCTTATAAGGAACTAAAAGTCCTGCCATATCCTTGATACAAATGGAATCTGCACCCATTTCTTCAATGCGTTTTGCCATTGTGGTCCAGTATTCTAAGGTATAAGCATCTCCCAAGGTATAGGAAAGTGCAATCTGCGCATGTCCTCTTCCTTCTGTCTGCTTAATCTTATTTGTAGCATCTACTGCTGCCTGTAAGTTACGAAGGTCATTTAAACAGTCAAAGATACGAATAATATCAATACCGTTTGCAACAGATTTCTGTACAAAATTATGTACTACGTCATCTGCATAAGGACGATATCCTAAAATATTCTGTCCACGAAACAGCATCTGTGTTTTTGTTTTTTTCAAACCGTCTCTGATTTTTCTTAAACGATCCCATGGATCTTCCTTTAAGAAACGAAGAGAAGCATCGAAAGTTGCCCCCCCCCAACATTCCACAGAATGGTATCCTACCTGATCCATTTTATCTAAAATAGGAAGCATTAAACTGGTAGGCATTCTTGTAGCAATTAAGGACTGATGAGCATCACGTAATATAGTTTCTGTAATACCAATTGGTTTTTTTACGATTTCTGACATTTCCAATTCTCCTTATATCAATAATTCAAAACTCTTTTCTAAGGAAAACACTTACCTAAAGGTTTCCTGTACCGAGCTTATGATTTTAATATTCCTGCCATCTGACAGAGGTTTTCCAAAAGCAGTATAGGACTTCTTAGAATACTCCAAAGATAGCCATGAAGGTACCTGCTGCAACAGCTGTACCGATAACACCTGCTACGTTAGGTCCCATAGCATGCATTAACAAGAAGTTGGTAGGGTCTGCTTCCGCACCAACCTTCTGAGAAACTCTTGCCGCCATAGGAACTGCTGATACACCTGCAGAACCAATCAATGGGTTAACCTTACCTTTTGTTGCCCAGCACATTAATTTACCGAACAATACTCCGGCTGCTGTACCAAAGACAAAGGCAATTAAACCTAAAACTACGATTTTAATTGTATCAAGATTTAAAAATGCTTCTGCACTGGTAGTTGCCCCTACTGAGGTACCCAGTAAAATTACTACGATATACATCATCGCATTGGAAGCTGTTTCTGTTAATTGTCTAACTACTCCTGATTCTTTAAACAGGTTTCCTAACATCAACATGCCAACCAAGGGAGCTGTTGTAGGAAGAATTAAACATACTACAATAGTAATGATAATGGGGAACAAAATTTTTTCCAGCTTAGATACGGGACGAAGCTGTTCCATCTTAATTTTACGTTCTTTTTCTGTGGTTAACAGCTTCATTACCGGAGGCTGAATAATAGGTACTAAAGACATATAAGAATATGCCGCCACTGCTATAGGTCCCAAGAGAGAGGTCTGCCCTAATTTACCTGCAAGGAAAATAGAGGTAGGTCCGTCAGCACCACCAATAATGGAAATAGCTGCCGCTGCCTTATCATTAAATCCTAAAGCGATAGCTCCAAAATATGCCATAAAAATACCAAACTGGGCTGATGCTCCTAAAAGGAAGCTCTTAGGATTTGCAATTAATGGCCCAAAGTCTGTCATAGCTCCTACTCCCATAAAAATAAGAGAAGGAAGAATGGCCCATTCATCTAAAATATAGAAATAATACAGTAAACCACCGATTCCATTTGCCGAATCTTCTGCATGGAGCATAATATCCGGATAAATGTTAACCAGCAGCATACCAAAGGCTATGGGAAGCAAAAGAAGAGGTTCAAACTCTTTTGCGATAGCCAAATAAAGGAAAACACAAGCTACTGCAATCATAATGTAGTTTCCAACCGTTAAGTTGAAAAATGCTGTCTGATGCACTAGGTTGGTTAAAGTACTTGCTACGTATTCCATTTAAGTTATCCTCCTATGGATTTTAAGTTCATCACCGCTTAGTTTAATGTTGCCAGTAATCCGCCTGCTTCTACAGCATCTCCTACTGCCACATCAATACTTGCTACGGTTCCGTCCTGAGGAGCAACAACAGGAATCTCCATTTTCATTGCTTCAATAATTACCACTGCATCACCTTTTTTCACCGCTGTACCTACAGGTGCTTCGATTTTAAATACCTTACCTGCTGCTCCGGCTTCCACACGTACACTTCCTGCTCCGGCTGCTGCCTTAGGTGCTGCAGGAGCTGCTTTAGGTGCTGCTACAGGGGCTGCCTTAGGTGCTGCAGGGGCTACCTTAGGTGCTGCTGCAGATGCACCTGCACCTTCTTCTACTACTACATCATATACGTTTCCATTTACGGTAATTGTATAACTTTTCATTTTTTATTCTCCTCCTATGGATACTTTCTATCTTGTTAAATTATCGTTTTCTTAAACTTCTTACCACATAGCCATCTGCAGAAGCTTTTCCTTCATAGGCTGCAATGGCCGCTGCAATTACTGCCACCAGTTCCAAATCATCACTAAGATCTTCTGATTCCTCCACCGGTACTGCTGTCGGTGCAGGTGCAGGTTTTACAACTTCTTTTTTGACGTCCTCTTTATTCTGGGCTTTATTAATAAGTGTAAAAGAGGAAATCAAAACAATAATAATAATTAAAACTACAAATACAGTTCCCATTCCCATGATGGTATTGAGGGCTGCCTTTGTCATCATTTCTCCAAAGGAGTAGATTACATTGGTGCTGACACTAATAGGAATCAGCTCTTCGCCATCCAGCATAATTTCTACTTTTGCCTGACGTAAGCTTCCCTGAATTACTGTGTTGATAATAATGTCCTTGTTATATGTAACTGTAGTCTCTAAAACTGACTGATAATCACCCATATCCGGAAGTGCCTTTTTATAATTCTCTAATGCACCAAAAATCACTGCATCAGACTTATACTGTGCTTCCTGACCTGTTAACACAATTTCATTTATGGAATTGATTAAGCCTTCAGCATACTGTTGCGCCATCTCATCCGTGATGCCGTAATCTACTGCTGATTCCACATTTTTTGCACAGGCAGTAAGGCCAAGCATACAGGTGATCATACCTAATATTAACAATAGTTTTTTCATATTAAGTATCATCCTTTCTATACGGTACCATGTTTTTTGGCAGGGCGATTTTCTCTTTTTGTAAATAACATTTCAAATGCACCAATTACATATTTTCTTGTATCTTCTGCTTTGATAATTGTATCTACATATCCTCTCTTGGCTGCGCTTTCTACATTATTTTGTAACTCTTCGTATTCTTTTGCACAAGCATCAATCTTTTCAGATCCCTGTCCGTTACAAATAATCTTAGCCGCTAATTTTGCATCCATCATTCCAATCTGTGCAGTATCCCATGCAAATACCATATCTGCTCCAATGGATTTAGAGTTCATGGTTACATAAGCACTTCCAAAGGCCTTTCCGATTACTACGTTTACTTTAGGTACTGTAGCGTTTGCAAAAGCATAAGTAAGCGCTGCTGCTTCTCTTGCAATATTCTTTTCTGCACACATGGTAGCGGAATATCCCTTAACATTAGTTAAGGTTAATACGGGAATTTCAAAAGCATCACAGAATTTTACAAAGCCTGCTGCTTTTCTGCATCCCTTTACGGTAAGAACGGAATCAAATTTTTCACTTACTTCTCCGTCTTCACCATAGATTTCTGAACGATTGGCTACAACACCTACCGTTGCTCCATTCAAACGGATAAATCCGGTTACCATTTCTTTTGCATAATCTCTTTTTGTTTCAAAGAAATAATGATCATCTGCTATCAGACTTAAGGCAATACCCGTATCTCCTACACAGCCTGCGATATCACTGGCTCTGTTTAAATCATCTGTACACTCAACGTAAGACTGATCATCCTCATTATTTGCAGGAAGTAAATTAATCAGTTCTCTGATCTGAGCAAAAATTTCTGCCTCCTCAGCCACCACATCAACAATTCCCACATTTTCACTCTGGAATTTTGCAGAGGAAGAATCACATTTGGAGATTTCATTTCCTTCTACAGCATTAGGAGAGTTCACAAATAATTTTGCTTTTTTTCCTTCCATGAAGGTAAAATCTGTTAAAGTAGGAATTAAAGCAAGTCCTCCTCCACAGGTTCCGAAAATTGCTGTAATCTGTGGAATTACTCCGGATGCCATAGTTTGCTTTAAATAAACCTCTCCAAATGCATTTAATGCATCAGTTGCTTCCTGAAGTCTTAAACCGGCAGAATCGATCAACCCAATAACAGGTGCTCCTGTTTTCATTGCAAGATCGTAGAGATTGGCAATTTTCTTAGCATGCATTTCCCCCATACTTCCACCTAATACAGAAGCATCCTGGCTATAAACATACACAAGATTGCCATCAATTACTCCATAACCGGTAATTACACCATCCGAAGGAGTTTCAGTTTGTTTCAAATTAAAATCTGTAGCTCTTGCTGTAATACGAGCACCGATTTCAACGAAACTGTTCTCATCGAGTAAAGAAGCGATTCTTTGACCCGCAAGTGTAGTATTGCTCATCTTCAAGCCCTCCATTTATATAAATTAAAAGATAAACTTTTCTGCGACAGGGTAATCCCTTTTTTCGCACTTTATCAGTATATCATACAAACATCAAAATAGAAAGATGATTCTTGTACTTTTCTTACAAAAAAAGCGGAAAAAGAAAAAAATTTTCATAAATTCTTCTCTTTTTCCGCCTTCTGCTCTTATTTTTGTGTATTCAGTTCCCATTGGGACAGTTCCAAGTCATAATAATACCATAAATTTGCAAATTCTATTTCCGGTATATATAGCCTGTTTTTATTATAAATTACATATTGGGGAATAATGGCCAAAGGAATTTTGTATGTATATTCCACCTCCAGCATTTGAATTCCTTCATAGATCATTTCTCTTTCATAAGCCCATTTTGTGTTTGATAAAGCTGAAACCAAAACATCAAACTCTGTTCTGTTTTGCAATATGGTGGACCACATTTGATTCCCACTGAAATACTCATAATACCACTCACTGTAATCAACTGCCGCCAGGTTTTTCAACGCTACATCATACCAGTCTGTGTCTGTCCATAACTTTTCTGCTTCCGAATTTTTAATAGGCTGAATATCCACCTTGATTCCCAAATTTCTCCAGCATTCTGCCACTTCTTCTAATAATTTTACCGATAATTCATCCTCATGGTATCTTGTTAATACCAAACTCCTCTCAAAATCAAAACCTGCTTCTCTTAGTAATTCCTTTGCCTTTTGAGGATTGTATTCTACAGTTTCTGCCTCTTTTTGCATATACCAGGAGTCATTTGCCGGAATCCCTGAGTCTATCACCAAGGCCACAGAGCCATAAACATTTTCCACAATTTTTTTTCGATCTAATCCTAAGCTCAGAGCCTGTCGTACTTTTTTATCATTAAAAATACCGGGATTGTGTTCATTTCTGCCATCTACATTCATCGTAAGATAACGATAATACAAATTATTTGTTCGGCAAACCTCATAATCCTGTCGTTCTTCAAATTTTGAAACCACCTCCGGATCTGAAGTTATGGTAAAATCAAAGGGATCATTTTCAGGATCCTGTAACACCTTATATCGAATCTGTTGAATTTTTGGTTTTTTCCCTGAATACAACTCATTGATTACAAGAACAGCCTCTTTATTATCTATGTTTTCTACCACCTGATAAGGTCCACTTCCAATAGGCATTTTCCAAAAATCACTTTGTCCGATAGCTTCCCTGTTACTTTCCTTAAAACAATGCTTAGGAAGTATAGGTACCTGTGCCAAAGCTGCTAAAAAGTTACTATCTACGTATTCCAGTTTTATGGTAATATCACTTTCTGTAGCCTCCATGCCAATAATTCGCTCAATGATACCTTCTTCATATTTCTGGGCTCCAACAATACTCTGAAGCCCCTTTTTTATAAATCCGTTTACTTCCTGATTTTTTACACAAGTTTCAATACTCCAAACCACATCTTCTGTAGTAAGTCTTTCTCCATCGTGCCAGTACAAATCTTCTTTTAAAATAAATACATAAGTTTTTCCATCCGGGGAAACACTGTATTCTTCACATAAATCCGGCTGCACATTATGAATATTATCTGACGGAATCAGTAATCCTTGAAATACCAAACTTCCCCAAAACTGACTTCGATTCATCAATACAGAGGTAAAAGGCAACTCGCTGAAGATTTTATCTACATTTACTGCCACAACCATTTCACGACTGATATCTTCTACAATCTCTGTTCCCTTATTTTCCTGTATGATTTCTTTTTCTTTTTCACTACAGCCAAGAAAACATAGAGAAAAGAACAACAGGAAAAAAAGAGTCTTTATTTTTTTCTTCATCTTAAACTCCCCCATCTCCATAATGTTCTAACAAAAGCTTTTCAAACTCTTCTACCGGCATAGGACGTCCATACAAATAGCCTTGTGCAATATCACATCCTATGGCCTCTAAAAAGTCACTCTGTTCTATGGTTTCTACTCCTTCCACAATTATCTGAAGATCCAGATGTTTTCCCATATCCACTACGTCTCTCATGACAATCTCATCAGTTAAGGGCATATCCTCATTAATATCCAAAAAACTTTTATCAATTTTTAAAATATCAATAGGCATCTTCTTTAAAAGATGAAGGGAAGAATAACCGCTTCCAAAATCATCTACTGCAATGCGGAAGCCATAGTCTTTCAACTGTCGCATACGATTCATAACAAGATCGTCATCTTCTAAACAGGCACTTTCAGTCAGCTCCGTCTTAATCCACTCTCGATCCAACTCGTATTTTTCCATCAGCTGAATTAAACATTCAATCATCCCTTCTCTACCCACATCAATTCTAGATAAATTAATGGCAATAGGAACCATAATCTGATTATTATCTCTCCATTTTACTAAGGTTTTTATGGCTTCTTCCCAAACAAACAAGTCCAACTTAACCACAAAACCATTATTTTCAAACACCGGAATAAACTTGGCAGGAGAAATCATGCCGTCACTTCCATGAAACCAACGAACCAGAGCTTCAGCACTGACAATTTTTTTGGTTACCAAATCTACTTGCGGTTGAAGATAGATACAAAATTCTGAATTTTTCAAAGCTTCTTCCATATCATTCTCTAACTTTTTCGCTTCAAGATTTTTTTGTCTCATCTCTTCAGAGTAAAAATTATAATTGCTTTGATGCCATCTTCCCATGCTAACCTTAGCCAGGTTAGCCTTATCCATAATACTGGAGATTTCCTGATCCTCCGAACAAATATGATAAATTCCGGCCTTAATAATCATACGATAATGAATATCTCGTTCTGCGATAGCTAAATCAATAGTTGCAAAAACATCTTTTAGGTAAGCTTCAATTTCTTTTTCATGAGCGGCCTTTTTCAAAATAATAAAATTATCAGCAACACTTCTTGTAATAAAATCATAGCTGTCAAGTTTGTCCTTCATCACCTTTGCCACATAGGCAATGGTTTTATCCCCCTCTTCATAGCCATAAAGATCATTAATTACCTTGAATTTATCAATATCTGCCGCAATAGCATAATAATGAATTTTCTCTTCACTGTGCAGCAAGGGGGAAACATCAATTCTAAATTTTTCCATACTGCTGATTTTTGCCACACTATCACGATAAGCCTTTTCCTTATCCTTTTCTTCCTTCTTGTACATTGAATATCCGAATACAGAAGCAAAACTTGCCAGGGTAGCAATAACCACAAGAATAATATAACTTTGATATTGCTCCCAAACCTCAGCAAAGGTCATTCTTTGCATAGCTACATGCTGTACATTTTTGTTTACAATGTTAGATAGAGCTACCGGAGATATACTCTTGATTGCTTTATTTAAAACAGGCATCAACAGGGAATCTTCATGTCTGACTAAAAAAGTAACATAATAATTTCCGGGAATATATTTTAAATTTTGCAACTCTTTATACTTGTCATAGGTCATCAATTCATTCAACTTCAAATCTGTCTGTACTGCCACATCTACTTCTTTATTCAAAATTCCCTCAAAACATGCCTCGTCTCCTTCATAAATAATATAATGATAATGAGGATATAGTTCCTTTAAAAAATCAATTCCCTGATGAAAATAAGCAGGAACTGCAACCTTTAAATTAGCATTGATGTCTGTACTTTTTTTCCCTACAATAGCTAGGTTTACCTGGTAAAACGGGGTAGTATAGGCACTATCATCCTGCGCTTTTCCTGCCTCATCTCCTGAATATACCTGCTTTGTATTTAATACAATTCCTCCGATTAAATCTGCCTGTCCGTTGCTCAGCTTATCCAGTCCCTCTTTAAAATTATCTGCATATTCTACTTCAAATTCAATCCCCGTATAATGCTCAATTTTTTTTAGGATATCTGAGGCAATACCACGATAACCATTTCCCGTATCTGTCCTATAGGATACAGGATATTGATTTTTATAAAGGACCACTCTATATGTATGCTTTGTCTCCAAAAATTTTTTTTCTTCATCCAAATATTCCAAATTATCTTGAGAACCTTCCTCAAAATACAGTTTTCGTAAATCTTCCGCAAACCCCGGATTATTCAGCTTTATATTTTCCAAGGCAAAATTAAGTTTCTTTAAAATCATCTCATTAGAAGCAGCAAAAGTTACTCTCCCATTGGAAAATCTTCCAATTACCTTCATATTATCTACGGTAACATAAGAGTCCGTGATTATGGAATCCAACTTTCCCACTGCCAGATCCTTCATCATTGCATCCATAGTACTATATTCTTTTATGGCATAAAATTGAATTCCTTTTTCCTCGCAGTATCGGGAAAGATTCTCTTCCAAACCACTTTCTACTTCCATTCCTACCGTAAGCTTTTCAAAATTCTTAAGTTCCTCATAACCTACATTAAAATTATTCGCCACTTTGTACAAATATCCATAATCTTCTCCGATTACTTCTCTTGCCAAAAAAGCATTATTCAATTCTTCACCCACACCAATAGGAGACAAAAGATTCACCTGTCCTGTCTCCAACCAGGTCATACACTGCTCTTTTGTCCCTTCTTTAAATTCATATTTCCATCCTGTATATTCCGCAATGGCATTTAAATAATCCACACCAAATCCGTAAATATTTCCATTCTTATCCTTTTCAAAATATCCTTCTTTTTCATACCAGCCCACCTTCATTACTTTTTCTGAAGCTGCACGGCTTTCCGAAAAAAAAAGCATAAATACAGAAAAAAACAGAAAGAATCCCCATCTAAATCTTTTGCATTTCATACCCAAACCCACAACCTTTATCTTTTTACTTCATATTATAACTTATTTTCTAAATTTTTCCACTAGCATTCTTAATAATCTTACAAAAATTACCAACATTTTCTGACAAACCAAAAAACATTAATGATTTAGCGACCATCTTTCACGTAGTGTAACTATTTGGTTCTGCCGGGAATAATATTTTGTATTACTGTTTCCAGACACCATTGATAGTCAATTTTTTCAATTTCCTCCTTCAAATAAAGCTTTCTGCTAAGCCAAAGCTTATCCTCAACCCAATACTCAATGCTGCCCATTACTTCTCCCTTTTTTACCGGAGCCTCTTTTGTTATTTTTTTTGTTTTTATTTCAATTTTTTCTCCCTCTTTTAACAAAATCCCCTGTTCTTCTATCTTCTCTACTTCTAATTCTCCTATTGCACTGTATCCACCCTGATTATTTTTTCCATTTTTTATCTCTACAGAAAAAATCTCCTGTTCTAAGGGAGGCATCAAGGAAAGTAAAAAACGATGGTAATTCTCCAATCCGTATTCCATCAGCTTTCTGCAGTCCTGCCATTTGTAATGTTTATTGGAGGGCCATCCACAGCCCAGCAAAGCTACAATATAGGTTTTTTCCTCTCTCTTTAAGGCTCCTACATAACAATAGCCGGCCTTTGAGGTAAAGCCTGTTTTTCCACTGATTGCTCCTTCCATCATGTTCAAAAAAGAATTTCGATTATAACAGGTAAAGGTTCTTTTTCCCTCTTTATCACCAAAAGTATACCGGGCAGTTCCCGTAATTTTGAGAAACTCTTCCTTTTTGGGAGACTGCAAAATACAATATCGCATTAAAAGGGCTAAGTCCTTTGCCGTTGTACCGTGATTTTTATCTCCCTTTGATGCATCCAATCCATTGGGAGTTAAAAAAAATGTGTTTTTACAGCCGATTTCTTTTGCTTTTTGATTCATCATCTCACTAAATTTTTCACAACTTCCCGCCAGATGTTCTGCTACAGCAACAGCTACATCATTATGAGATTCTAACATAAGTGAATACAGTAGATCTTCTAAACAATACTGTTCTTTTGGTCTTACATTCAGTTGTACATCAGGCATAGATGCAGCATATTCTGAAATAACCACTTGTTCTTGAAGATCTGCCTTCTCCAAGGCTAAAATACAAGTTAATATTTTCGTGGTACTGGCATTAGATAAAAATTCCTCTCCATTTTTTTCATAAAGAATTCTTCCGCTGTCTCCGTCCATTAACACAGCACTAAGGGAATAAAACTCTCCCACCTGTTGTGCTGCATACCCCTTTTTTTCAAAAGAAAAAAACAGGACTAAAAAGCTAAGAAATACAAGAATTATCTTCTTCATACTTTCTCTTTTCTTTTTTAGTCCTATTTTATGATTGCTTTCTTATTTTATTCTTACTGTTTTATCTTTTCACAAAAAGCCATGCTTACATACTGTGAATCTGATTATAGGAACTGCTTTTTAGTTTCTATAATATAACTGATAATAAAATCCTTTTTCTTTTAATAAGGATTCATGATTTCCCTGCTCCACAATATTACCGTCTCTCATCACAAGAATTAAATCTGCATCCTTAATGGTAGATAAACGATGGGCCACAATAAAACTGGTTCTTCCCTTCATCAGCTTTCCAAAGGCCTGCTGGATTTTCATTTCCGTTCTGGTATCTATGGAGGAAGTAGCCTCATCCAAGATCAACATAGGCGGAAGGGCCAGCATAATTCTTGCAATGCAGATTAACTGCTTCTGTCCTTGAGAAAGAGTTCCTCCATCTTCTGAAAGGTAGGTATCATAGCCCTTGGGAAGTCGTTTAATAAAATTATGACAATGGGATGCCTTTGCTGCTTCCATAATTTCTTCCTTGGTGGCATCACTTCGTCCCAATCCGATATTTTCCCACACCGTTCCTTCCTTAAGCCAGGTATCCTGGAGTACCATTCCGTAATTTTCCCGCAGACTTTTTCTGCTTATCTGTGTAATGGGAGTTTGATCTACTGTAATTTCTCCCTTTGTCACTTCGTAAAATCTCATCAGCAGATTAATCAGTGTTGTTTTTCCACAGCCGGTGGGACCTACAATGGCTACCTTCTGTCCCGGAACTACCTTTAAGTTAAAATTATCAATAAGCTTTTGTCCCTCTACATAAGAAAAGCTTACTTCATCAAAGGTTACATAGCCCTTTGCTTCCTTTAGTACTACCTCTTTTTCTGACTCTCTTGTCTGGGAAGGCTCCTCTAATAAGGAAAAAATTCTTTGGGCACAGGCAATGGAGTTTTGTAATTCTGTAATTACTCCGGAAATCTCATTAAAGGGCTTTGTATATTGCTTGGCATAGCTTAAAAAGCTGGAAATGCCTCCGATCGAGATTCCTCCCTTTAAGGCTGCCACTGCCCCGCAAAGAGCAACGGCTGCATACACCATACTATTAACAAATCTGGTACAGGGATTAGTTAAGGAGGAGAAAAATACTGCTTTTAAAGAACAGCCCTCCAGCCGCTCATTTCCCTTTGCAAAATCTTCCTTTGCCCTTTCTTCTCTGCCAAAAGCCTGAACCAGCTTCAGATTGCCGATCATTTCATCAATATAAGCTGTTTGTTCTCCCTTAAGAACGGATTGCTCCTTAAAAAAATGAAAGGTATTTTTTGCAATATATCGGGCAACCAACAAGGACAGGGGAGTTAAGCAAACCACCACCAGGGCAATGCCCGGATGAAGAAGAAGCATAAAAACAAGGGTTCCTAAAATAGCGGCTATTCCTGTAAACAGCTGACTAAACCCCATTAGCAATCCGTCTGCAAATTGATCTGCATCGGAAATTACTCTGCTTACAATATCTCCCGTAGGATGAGCATCCAAATATTTTAAGGGAAGAGTCTGGAGATGAGAAAAAGTGTCTTTTCTAATATCTGCAACCACATGATACGTAATTTTGTTGTTAATACGATTCATGATCCACTGTAAAAATGAAGTTGCCACTGCCAAAACAGCAATTTTCCATAAAAAGATTTTCAATCCCTCAAATTCCACTTTTCCCGGAGCCACAATTAAATCAATACTGTTTCCTACCAAAATAGGAAGGTATAAGGTCATTGCTACTGTTAAAAGTGCAAGAATACAGGACAATATCACCCAGATTCGATATCTTTTTATATAGTTCCATACTTTTATCAGTACTTCTTTTTTTGAAAGAGAATCTGTCTTCATCTGCCTATTCCTCCTTTTTATACTGAGACTGGTAGATTTCCCGGTAGGTTTCACAGTGGGATAATAATTCTTCATGACTTCCATAACCTACCTCCTGTCCGTCTTCCAACACCAGAATACGATCGGCATCCTTAAGGGAGGCTGTTCTTTGAGAAACAATAATAATTAAAGGACGATCCTTCATTTCCAACAATTCTTTTCTCAGTGCTGCATCTGTGGCATAATCCAAGGCGGAAGAACTGTCATCTAAAATTAAAATATCTGCTTTTTTTACTAAAGCTCTGGCTATACACAAACGTTGTCTTTGACCACCGGATAAATTTCTTCCGTTTTGTTCCACCAAAGTCTCCAGTCCCTGTTCTTTTCCTTCTACAATTTCTTTTGCCTGGGCAATTCTTAAGGCTTCCCACAACTCTTTTTCCTCAGCCTGCTCATTTCCCCAAAGCAGATTTTCTCTGATGGTTCCTCTGAATAAAACAGATTTCTGAGGGACCACCGCCACCTTTTTTCTTATGTCTTCTTTTTTATAGTCTTCTATCTTAATTCCCTCTAAAAAAATCTCTCCCGCTGAAGCATCATAAAACCGGGAAATAAGATTGACTAAGGAGGTCTTTCCACAGCCTGTTCCTCCAATAATCCCTATTATTTCTCCCTTTTCAGCAGAGAAACTGATATTTTTTAAGGCATCATCTCCCGTACCACGGTAGCGAAGTCCTACCTGTTCCACACAAAGCAGGGACTTTTTGCGGTCTGCTTTTTTCTTTGTTTCTTCCGGGTACTGTTGAGAGGACTGAAGCTCAAACACCGATTGTATTCTGTTTCCGCTGGCAATCATTTTGGTGAGCAAAATAATGGTATTGGCCAGCTTTACCAATTCCTCTAAAATCTGTGCCATATAATTATACAGGGCCACTACAGCTCCCTGGGTAAGAATTCCATATTCCACCTGAATGGCTCCCTTCCAAATCAAAAGTGCCACTCCCAAATTGATTACGGTATAGGACAAGGGATTTAAAAGCCCGGAAATATTTCCCACAAATTTTTGTGTAGCGGTTAACTCCTGCTGACGAGAGCAAAAATCATTACTTTCTTTTTCCTCCAGCCCAAAGGCTCTGATTACACGCACCCCTAAAAGATTTTCTCTACAAGATGCCAAAACACGATTCAGCTTCTGCTGTACACTTTTATACAAGGGTACGGTAAGAAAAATAATCCCAAACACTACAATAATCAGCCCCAATATGGTAAATCCGAAAATCTTTGCCACTTTAGGATCTATCAACCAGGTCATGAAAAAAGCGCCACCAACTACAAAAGGAGAACGAAGGAGCAAACGTAATGCCATATTCATTCCTGACTGCACCTGATTCATATCACTGGTCATTCCGGTAATTAAGGATGAAGTTGTTAATTCATCAATTTCCGTATAAGATAAAGTTTGTATATGGGAGAATAATGTCTGTTTTATTTTCTTTACAAATCCTACCGCTGCTTTCGCTGCAAAATATTGTGCCGTAAGAGAAAATGCCAGTCCCAAAGCTCCTAGCAAAAAGAGGAAGAAAAACATCTTTACACTGTAAGAAATCCGTCCCTCTCCAATCCCCACATCAATTAAAGAAGCCACCACCAGGGGCACAAAAAGCTCTAGTGTGGCTTCAAAAAATTTAAAAAGAGGGCCTAAAAAGCTCTCCTTTTCAACCTTTTAAAAAACGAAATAAACGAAACATATTATACTCCCAACTGTAATTCTACTTCCTGTAAAGCCTGTTGTTTAAACTCCTCTACCTGCATAGGATTCATTTTAGGCAATGCCTCTAAAGAATTTATTCCAAACCTTCTTAAAAACTCTTCTGTGGTTCCAAACAGTAAGGGACGTCCCGGAGCATCCAGTCTCCCCAGCTCAGTGACCAAATTAAACTCAATCAGTCGATTGATAGCATGATCACAATTTACTCCTCTTACTTTTTCCACATCTGATCTTGTAACCGGCTGTTTATAAGCGATAATAGAAAGAGTTTCCAGCACACTGTCTGTAAGCACATATTTTCTGGGACTCTTAGCTATTTTAATTAAATACTCATACATTTCACTTTTGGTACACAGCTGAAAAGAGTCTTCTAACTCCATAAGAGAAATTCCCCGATTTGACTGATTCAGTTTTTCCTGCATTTCATATAATATAGCCTTAGTATTCTCCTTGGACTCTCCGATTACTTCTGCTAATTTCCCCAGTTCTACAGATTCTCCCATGGTAAATAATACTGCCTCAAGAACTGCTTCCTGCTTTTCTCTTTCCATATTTTTCTTCTCCAGCCTATTTTGCTTGCTTCTTATTTCTTTCTTTATTAAACCGTAATTACCCACATCTGTATTTCTAAAGATGCCCGGGAAAGGATTTATCACAAGGCAACTAATTCATTTGATGTAATCATAATATCGTCAAACAGCGATTCCTGAGAAATGGTGATTTGGCCCACCTTCATCAACTCAAGTATAGTTAAAAAGGTAATCACTATTTCCATTTTATTATAACTTTTTTCCAACAGCTTCCGAAAGCTGAACTGTCTGTGACTTCTGATATAATTCTGAATAAATGCCAGCTTTTCATCCATATTAATCTCATCTTTTTCAATCTTTCCAAATTGACTTCGAATGGGATCAATTTTATCTTCCTGCCTTTTTAAGGTTGCCTTAAAAATCTCATGAAGTTTTCCCAGATTAATTCCCTCAAGAAGCTGATCCATATCTACCGGTGGCTGATAGGCCATAACTTCCGGCGGCAGGGTAGATTTCTTATAATAAAAGCGCTCTGCGTCCAACTGTCTGTCCTTTAATTCAAAGGACATATACTTATACATCTTATATTCCAAAAGCTTTTGTACTAGTTCTTCTCTGGGATCTTCCGCCTGTCCATCCTCCCCTTCTTCTTTGGGGAGCAGCATTTTACACTTAATATCAAGAAGAGTTGCCGCCATAACTAAAAATTCACTCATGACGTTCATATCTGCACCTTCTAAAAGCTTAATATATTCCATATACTGCTTTGTAATTTCCACAATAGGAATATCATAAATATCTACCTTATTTTTATCAATCAAATGTAGTAACAAATCCAGGGGTCCTTCAAATACCTCTAATTTTACAGCCAATGCCATTTTCTTCCCCTCTCCTTTGCTCTTACTTTCACCTTTTACCGACTTTTTTAACAAAGCCTTTCTCTTAAATACTCTTTGGTATTTTACAAAGTTTCCGTTCCTTTTGCAATAGGAAACATCCATTCGAACCTAACCCCTTTAGCGGTTATATCCCAGCCTTTGTTATGTGGGAGAAAGCTTTAATACCACCAGTTCCCCGGGATTAAAAAGGCGAACAGGAATGGTATGCATTCCAAGACCTCTGCTTAAAATCATTCTGCTTTCCTTCTCCTCAAAACTGCCTCCGTCATACTTGGGAAACAGACGAAGTGCAGGAGAAATTACTCCTCCTAAAAAAGGAAGGCGAACCATCCCTCCATGGACATGGCCGGATAAGACTAAATCAGCCCCCCAGCTGCTGTATTCCTGAAAATAATCGGGATGATGAGCCAGTAAAATTTGAAATTTATCTTTATTCTTTTCTCCTAAAGTCTTCTTAAGATATTCCGTGGTCATGGTTGTCTTTTTAAATCGCTTATAATATTCTCTTTTCATATCAAGACCGGTAATTACCAAATCTTCTCCCAGGCTTCTGCTTTCATTTCGAAGAAGAGAAATCCCCAAGCCTTTTAACTTTTCCTCATAGTCGGCTCCCATAGTGCCATAAACCTCAGGATAAAGGAATAATCTTGCTTCATGATTACCCATGCCGTAATAAATGGGATATTTGGGGGCCAGCTGCTCCAATAAGTCAAGAGCAAGATGAAGAGGGTATCCCGGTTTTGCCGTAAGAAGATCTCCGGCAATCAACACTCCGGCAGGCTGTTCCTTTTCAATGGCCCTAATAAGCTTTTCATGATTCTTACCATATACCTTGTTGTGAAGATCTGACAATACCACAAAAGTATAAGGCTTTTTAATTTTTTCATGACTGATTTCATAGGAAACTACCCGAAAGCGATTTCCATCCAAAACCATAATTATAATGAAAAAGAATAATAATAAAGCTATCACTGTGATTATCATATTCATCTTGTTTCCTTTTAATTAATAATACTGCAATGTAAAAAAGCCTGCTTATCAACATTTATATACAAATAAAATCCCTGACATTTATCAGGGATTTACATTTGACTAGTTATATTTACGTTTTCTTGCTGCTTCAGATTTTTTCTTACGTCTTACGCTCGGTTTTTCGTAATGTTCTCTCTTACGAATCTCCTGCTGAATTCCAGCCTTTGCGCAGCTTCTTTTAAAGCGACGTAACGCACTATCTAAAGTTTCGTTCTCTTTTACGATTACGTTTGACATCTTACACCCTAACCTCCCTTCAGTCCCTTCCTAGCAACATGACTGATTTGGGTTTATTTACATGATAACCATGCACAAATCATATTATATCAAAAAATAGCTTTTCGTCAACTACTTTTTCATATTTTTCTTAATTCTTTTCTATTTTTATTAACTATACTCTTTTTCGGCTTTTTATAACTGTTCCTCTAATACTGAAGCAGCCTTTTCCATAGCCTCACTGATTCCTGCAGGATTTTTTCCTCCCGCCTGAGCCATATTGGGACGACCGCCGCCGCCTCCTCCAACTATAGGTGCAATCTGTTTGATTAAGTTTCCTGCATGAGCACCGGCTTTCAATGCTGCCTCGGTAGCCATCGCCATAAGATTTACCTTACCATCACAGTCAGAAGCAAGCACAACAACACCTTCACCCAACTTTTCCTTCAGCTGGTCACCAAGCTCACGAAGACCATTCATATCCACACCGTTTACAGAAGTTGCCAGTAATTTTACTCCTTTCACTTCTTTTACCTGATCCATAACATCTCCCAGAGCATCCTTAGCCAATTTAGATTTCATGGATTCATTCTCAGAAGAGAGCGCTTTTAATTCAGCCAGTAAATGTTCAATCTTTTCACTTACCTTTAGGGGAGTGGTTTTTAACAGCTTAGCTGCCTGTTCCAATCCTTTTTCCATTTCCTTATAATATGCAGTTACCCCTTTTCCGGTGATAGCTTCAATACGACGAACTCCTGCTGCCACACCATTTTCTGCTACAATCTTGAAGTTTCCGATTACTCCTGTATTGCTTACATGGGTACCACCGCATAATTCAATAGAAAAATCTCCCATGCTGACAACACGAACCTTTTCAGAATACTTTTCTCCAAAGAGGGCCATAGCTCCTTCTTTTTTCGCATCTTCAATGCTCATTTCTCTTGTAACTACAGAAAGATTAGCTTCGATCATTTCATTTACCATATCCTCTACCTTCTGCAGCTCTTCTTTTGTCATGGCAGTAAAATGACTAAAGTCAAAACGAAGTCTCTTATCATCTACAAAGGATCCTGCCTGTTCTACATGAGTGCCAAGAACTTCGCGTAAGGCTTTATGAAGAAGGTGGGTAGCACTGTGATTCTTACAGGTATCCTTACGTGTTTCGTCTGCTACCTGAAGCTGTACCATATCACCTGTCTTAATCATTCCTCTGGTGATCTGACCTACATGACCAACCTTTCCTCCTAATAATTTCACGGTATCTTTTACTGCAAATTCACCTTCCGGACCGGTAATAACACCAATATCCGCATTCTGTCCACCCATAGTAGCATAGAAAGGTGTTTCTTCTACAATGATGGTTCCTGTCTGCCCATCACTTAAGGCTTCTGTAATCTCTGTTTCTGAAGTAAGTACCGTTACTTTAGAACTATGACTCATACGATCATAGCCTACAAAGGTTGTGGTAACAGAGGGATCAATTTCATCATAAACCGTAGCATCTGTTCCACTGTAATTGCTTACCTTTCTGGCACTTCTTGCTTTTTCTCTCTGCTTTTGCATAGCAGCCTTAAAGCCTTCTTCATCTAAGGTAAAGTTACTTTCTGCCAAAATTTCCTCGGTAAGATCCAATGGGAATCCATAGGTATCATATAATTTAAAGGCGTCTTCCCCGCTAAGCTGAGTCTTTCCTTCTTTCTTCATCTCTTCTGTCATTTCAGACAAAATGGCAAGCCCCTGATCAATGGTCTTATCAAACTTACTTTCTTCCTGAGTCAATACATTTAAGATAAAGGCTTTCTTTTCCTCTAATTCCGGATATCCATCCTTAGATTCTGCAATTACTGTCTGACTTAAGTTGGCCAAAAACTGTTCTTTAATTCCCAGAAGTCTTCCATGTCTTGCAGCACGACGAATCAAACGACGAAGAACATAGCCTCTTCCTTCATTACTGGGCATTACCCCATCAGAAATCAAAAAGGTAGAGGAACGGATATGGTCTGTAATAAGACGAATGGAAATATCCTTTACTTCATCTGTCTGGTAAGTTACTCCGGCAATCTCACAGATTCTGTCACGAATAGCTTTCATGGTATCAATATCAAACACGGAATTAACATCCTGTACTACTGCTGCAAGACGCTCTAATCCCATTCCTGTATCAATATTTTTATTGGCTAATTCTTCATAATTACCATTTCCGTCTCCGTTAAACTGGGTAAATACATTGTTCCATACTTCCATGAAACGGTCACATTCACAGCCCACTTTACAGTTAGGATCATCACAACCGTATTTTTTACCACGATCGTAATAAATTTCAGAACAAGGACCGCAAGGACCTGCACCATGCTCCCAGAAGTTATCACATTTTCCGTTTTCATCACGATAAAATCTTGTGATCTTTTCTGCCGGAACTCCAATTACCTTGTTCCAGATTTCAAAAGCCTCATCATCTTCAAAATAAATGGAAGGATACAAACGTTCAGGCTCCATGCCAATTACTTGTGTTAAAAACTCCCAGCTCCATTCAATGGCTTCCTTTTTGAAATAATCTCCAAAGGAGAAATTTCCCAGCATTTCAAAAAAGGTTAAATGTCTTGCTGTTTTTCCCACATTTTCAATATCTCCTGTTCTTACGCATTTCTGACAGGTAGTTACACGCTTTCTTGGGGGAACCTCAAGTCCGGTAAAGTAAGGCTTTAAGGGAGCCATACCTGCATTAATCAATAATAAGGAATTATCATTATGAGGCACTAAAGAAAAGCTTTTCATTGCCAGATGTTCCTTTGATTCAAAAAACTCCAGGTACATTCTTCTTAGTTCATTTACTCCATATGGTTTCACGTTTTTTCCTCCTAAATTTACACTTTATGCTTCTCCTGCCCTTGGGCAGCATTTTGTTTTTCTGTTTTTAAATATTCTCTATGGGTAGGATCTCTAAAAATCACATCCTTATGTAAGATGTATAAAGGCAGGGAAATCAAGAACATTCCCGCCACCATATTTCCCAAAGTTACCGGCAATAAATTATTAAAAAGCATAGATGAGAAGTTAATTCCTCCAATCTGTTCTGATGTCAAACCGTATAACTCCATAGCTTTTTCATAATAATCCGGATTTAAAGATGCTAAAAATCCTGCAGGAATAAAGTACATATTGGCTACACAATGCTCATAACCTCCAATAACAAAGGCGAAAATGGGAAACAAAAATCCGAATACCTTTCCCGCTGCATCCTTAGCTGCCATGGACATAAGCACTGCCACACAAACCAACACGTTGCACAAAATCCCCGAAAAGAATAGACTTACAAACTCTCCATTTATCTTATCTACTGCCACCTTAATGGTATAAGCACCAAGGGCTCCCGAAGAATATTTCAGCTGTCCTGAATAAACCACAAAAACGGCAACAATAAGGGCTCCTATCATATTGCTCAGGTAAACACAGGCCAGAGTTTTAAAATATTTTGCATAAGAAAACCGTTTATGGAAGACTCCCATGATCATCATCGTATCTCCCGTAAATAATTCTCCTCCCACAAATACAATCATCATCATTCCAATAGGAAATACAATACCAGCCAGAGATTTTGCAATGCCCACGTTAGGAATTCCATGGGAGGCTGCACTGGCACTGGCCGCCCCAATGGCCACAAAGGCCCCTGCCATAATCCCCAAAATCAACAGTTTGTACCCGGGAAGGTTTGCTTTTACCACACTGGCATTAACATAGGCCTCCACATATTCCGGTGGTGTCTTAGGTCTCATTCGCATCTTCCTTTCTGTTTATCTTTGGTAATTAACAATTAACCTACTTCGTTCAGATAAAATACTTATCCCCTGTTATAAAAATAATTGTTTCTTATAACCTCACTATTTTATCAAAGAACCCCTCTTATTTCAATGCTCTTTTTTTATCCTCTTTTTAATTCTGTAACAGTTCAGCCTACGGCTTCCTGTTACAGGCGACACCCACATTTAAAGTTGCTTTCAGCAAGGTGGGTGTCGCTTTAATAACATTTACCTTTTCGTCCATGACCAATCAGTAAATGATTGGTCATGGGCTGAACTGTT
>JAFXGR010000151.1 GCA_017520155.1 Lachnospiraceae bacterium | reverse complement strand
GTTGGGGCTATGGGAATGGTTCTTTGTCAGGACCTGATCATGAAGATAGCTTTGGAATTATATCCATCTTATAAAGATACTATATTTTTAGAGACGGAAACCGGATTGTCCGGAAATCTGATGAGTGTATTTCGCTGTGCAGTCATCTTGGTATTTTCCATTATTTGTTATAAAGAGTCCATAGAAAATCAGAGAGAAAATCAATTTTATTTTAAATTAAACGTTCTGGCAATCTTATTGTATTTATGTGGTTCGTTTTTACCTTTGGTGGGAAGAATTGGTTATTATCTTATCACATCTCATATATTGTTTGTACCGGGAATTTTAAGCGGTATTCGAGATGAGAAAAAGAAAAAAATATTTACCGGTCTGGTAATCATGGCAGGTGTGATTTATTTTCTGCTGTTTTTAAAGAGTGCCAATCAGCCGGGAGTCCGAGTGTTGCCGTATAAATCTTGGTTATTTTACGAAAAGGAATTTTTAAATGCAGAAACCATTTTTTAGTATTGTTGTTGTTTCCCTGAATCCGGGAGAACGATTGGAAAAAACATTAAATAGTATTTTAAATCAGACATATCAGAATTATGAAGTGATTTTGAAAGATGGCGGTTCTAAGGACGGAAGTCTTGAACTTTTAAAAAAGAAGGGTTTTTTTGAAAAGAATCCTAAGATAAAAGTCATAGAACAGACGGATAAAAGTATCTATGATGGAATGAACCAGGCAGTTTCTTATGCAAGTGGGGAATATTTGCAATTCTTAAATTGCGGGGACTATTTTTATTCTGAGGCGGTTCTTGAAGAAGCGGCAGAATATATAAAACAAGAGCATGAAAAAATGACTGGTAATAAGAAAAATGCTGTAAGGGAAGAAGGAAATGCAGTAAGCGAAGCATCCGGTTTAAAAGACAACATAAGAACTGAGGAAAAGAAGAAAGCAGGAGAGAATGTTTGTCTGGGAGAAAGCAGGTATCCTGCCATGATTTTTTACGGTAATCAATATAATCAGCTGCAGGATACGATTATCTATTCTGCACCACAGATTAATGACTTTACCTGTTATCGTAATGTTCCCTGCCATCAGGTATGCTTTTATGATTACAGACTTTTTGAAAAGAGAGCTTATGAATTAAAATATAAAGTAAGAGCTGATTATGAACATTTCTTGTACAGTATTTATGAAGAAGGGGCTCGTGGCGTATCTATGCCGATGGTAGTGGCCTCTTATGAAGGAGGAGGTTTTTCAGAAACCAAAGAAAACCGCAGACAGTCGGCTTTGGAGCATAAAGAGATTACGAAGAAATATCTGGGAAATGCAAAGGTGTTGAGATATCAGGCGGTTATGTGGTTTACTTTGGCACCATTAAGAACATGGATGGCGGAAAATCCCAAATTGTCCGGAATATACAATGGGATTAAGAATGGAATATATAAAATATTAAAACCATGAGAACCGTCATAAGCTGATATTGTTCATGTGTTGAAAATTGAAAAATAAGATAATTTATAAAAATTATATGTTAGTGAAAAAGGTGTGGAAAGGAAAGCAGGATGAGAGTACTCTGGGTATGTAATATTATGCCGCCGGTTATAGGACAGTATCTTGGGAAAGAATGCAGCGTGAAGGAAGGCTGGATATCCGGCATTTTACAGCGGCTGACAAAAGGAAAGGAAGCGGTGGAGCTGGGGATTTGCTACCCGGTGACTGTGGCAGCGGAAGAAGAAAAAAAGGAAGT
>JAFXGR010000150.1 GCA_017520155.1 Lachnospiraceae bacterium | reverse complement strand
TCCCTTAAAAAATTGTAGTATCACAGCAAATAAATTACTAACCAAAATACAAATCCAGGATATCACCAACCAGCCTCTATTTTTTCCAGTATATTTTTTCATTATTATATCCTCCTTCTCACACTTAAACACTCTCAAAGCATCTTTCGATAGTGAATCTTTTTATGACATAGTAAATATAATACACAGACATTCCTTATCAATACACCAATATAGTTAGCCATTAAGTATCAATTGCAAGTAATCATCCTCCAAAGAAAAATAGACTATAAATAAGTTTATTTTCTAACATATAAATCACTAAATTTATAAATAAATTAACCGCCTCTATATTTTTTAATGCTAAACATACTATTGTTCAACAAATATATAATACCCACTGGTTTTTAAAAAGAACATGACGTTTTTGTGGAATTTTTAAGAAGATAAATTCCACAAAAACGTCATGTTCTTTTCTATTTTTATGTTTTAACCTATTCAATATCAGGAGTGCAGAAATAGCACTACAAAATATAGTTTATGAAAAGTTACAACGTAACTTTTCATAAAAGTCACATTCATGTACCGTAAATCAGATTATAGGATGTGTGAACTTGTTCCTATAATGTAATGACCCAAAAAATTATAAAAGGAGGAAATCAAAATGAAACAAATGAAGAAACTGAAAAAACTACTACTTATCTTATCCCTTGCATTTTTTATTGGAAGCTCCGGTTTTACCACTATAAGTAATATTACTATTAAAACCGGAAATACTGCTCCTTTAAAATTCTATAGTATGCTTCCCATGGAAAAGAATGATGGAAGATAAACTTCTATCATCTTTCCTACCCATAAGTTGCTTTCAAATATTCACCAATCGCTTTTCTTACCGTTTTTTTTCCATAAATCTCTGATATCTGCAGGGCAGTTTCACACAGCTGCCTTGTGTATTCCCTGGAATATCCTCCCATATTTTTTAGGTTATAACTGATTTCTGCTAAATAATCATCCAACAAGGTAGCAAAGCCTCTTTGCACTGCCATTTTCCCCCATGTCATACAGTACTGATTCCCCTCTTTATATTCTCCCATATCCGTCAATATCTTATCCAAGTTTAGGGCAACAAGGTAAGTTTCCCGAAATCTCTCTTCTATATTTACCGTTCCTTTTTCCAGATCCTGTAATACTTTCTTTAATAGTTCACAGGCCCTTTCATATTCTTTTCTTTTTTGGTATTCCATTACCAGGGTATGAATCAGATTAAGCTCTACTCTTGTATAACAATGATTGCCTCTTCCAACCTCCTCCAAAGACAGGGAATAGGAAAGAATTTTTTCTACCTTTTCCAATTTCTCCCCTTTTATCAAGCAATTCTTCCAAACTTCTTAACAGTTTTTTTGCTTTCTCATATTGCTCATAAAAACAAGCTTCATCTATTTCTTTTCTCAGGCAAATAGCCTGGTAGCTTTGGGTATCCAAAAGCTCTACCATATATTTAGCCTCTATTCCCAGCTTCTCACTTAATTGACTGTAATTGTTCCGGTTGGGGAGACGCCTTCCTTTTTCTATCCGTGAATACGTTTCCACAGCACAGATTCCCTCACTTAATCTCTCCTGTGTGAGGCCCTGTTTTTGCCTGTGACTTCTTAAATATTCTCCTACCATGGTAAACATCCAGGTTATGGGAGAAGCTTCATAGGAATTAAATGAGGTATCTTTCCCAAAAAATTCATAGGTTTTGCAGATTGCCCCATAGGCTCTCTTTTCCTCTTCACAGGATTTCTTCTGGTTTTCTTTGCAGGAAATCAACTGACGCAGTACTTCTGTTACATGGTACATTTTTCGATCCCTTTTTAATAAGGTAAAGGCTGCTGTTAAATACTTCTCTTTTTTAGTAGCAGCGATACTTTCCCCTACGACTTGAATCCACAAACAAACCAGATAAGGGTATAGATTTACCTTTTCTTCCTCCTCTGTTATATTTTTTTCCACATATTGGATTACTTCTTCCAGCTTTCTTCCAGCTTCTTTTTGTTTTAAAACCTGTACTTTTGCAAGACTTCGAAGATAAAGAGCATAGTAAAAGATTTCTGTTTTTCCTATACAGTAATCTTCTGCTTTTTCCCGAAGTAAAAAGGGACAGGTTAAGGAAAGCAGTTGTTCATATAAAGAAGCTGAAGCTGTCGGATTCTTGTTTACTTCCTCTTCTTCTACCGCTTCCAAAAAGAGACTATACTGCTTCTTTATATTTTCATTTAAAGTATTACACTTTTTCGGCTCTTTCTTTCTAATTTCATTCAATTTTATCCACTCTTTTTTTCGTAATATCTTCTCTGCCTCATTTTTCCATCTTATATAATCCAGTTCTTCCTCACTAAGGTAGGCTGTCAGCCCTGTAATTCCATGGCCCAGTCTTTCCAGAATATAATTTAAGGTAAGAAAATCCGGAACCCGCTCTCTCCATTCATAATTACTATAAGCAGATACCCTACAAATTCCCTCACAAAGCTGCTTTTCTGTAACCTGCCTTTCTTTACGCATTTCCAGTAGTATTTGCCCTATCAGTGTATCCATGATATCTTCCTCTTTCCTACGCTTCTCCAATCAATACTTCCTTTCCCAGAAAGGCAAAGCCGTATTTTTTAATCCGCTCTTTCGCAATTCCCCTTGCCAAAAGCTCCTTCTCATACTGCTTTTCTTCAATCTGAGCAAGGGCTGCTGCTACGGTTTCCTCCAGGTTCTGCTCTCTTCTCTTATTAAATACCTTAAATTCTATGATAATCGCCGGAAGCTCCTCTTTCCTTGGCTCCATGACAAGATCGTATCGTCCAAAGCCGCTTTCCCGATTGGAGGTAATGATATACCGATCCTTTAATTCCACTAAAAGTCCCAGCACAAAGCCATGATAAAATCGTTCCGGATCACTTCCGTAAGCTTTTTTCCCGGTATCAAAGTAGCTGAACATTTCTATACTGATACGGTTCATGTATTCGTTCATGGCATCCAGATCCCCTTGTAACAGCGCCAAAAGAAAATCACTGTACTCTGCCTCTGCCTGATAAAACCATCTTCTGACCATAGAGGAAAACATTCTCTTTACCTCAAAATTCGTTAAGGTTACTTCATACTTTGGCTCCCTCTCCCCATTCAGAACCTCCGCTTTTTCGTAAGATAGGATTTTCAGGTAGCCGGCAGCAACAAGAAGGCTCCAAATAGCCTCTTCATTATCTCCCAAGGCTCCATAAACCACCTGTTCTTCAATAGGACAGTGGATGGATTTTCCCTCTAACAAGATTTCAAAGGAAGTCTTTACCTTCTTATTTCCCCCTCGAAGCAGGGTATTAATCAATTCATTACTGCTGGTATTGGCCCAGTATGGCTCATATTCTTTTTTGGAAAGAAAATTGATAATGGACCAGGGATTATATATATCTGCCTCTTTACCAAAGATAAAGCCATCATACCACCTCTTTACCTTCTCCTTTTCTTCTGACAGACCATACTCCTCCAGTGCGCCGAATACTTCTTCTTCCGTAAATCCAAAGCAGGTGGCATATTTTTCCGATGTAGTGGTTACTACTTCCAAATGATTTAAATCAGAAAATATGGATTCTTTGCTGACTCTGGTTATTCCTGTCATTAACGCCCGTTCCAGATATGGATTGGTTTTAAATGTGGAATTAAACAAACTTCGGATAAAGGAAACTATTTCCTCCCAATAGCCTTTTACGTAAGCCTCCTGCATAGGAGTATCGTATTCATCCAGCAGGATGATCACCTTTTTCCCGTAGTATTGATATAAAAATTTAGACAGCTGATGCAAAGATAGCGTCAG
>JAFXGR010000149.1 GCA_017520155.1 Lachnospiraceae bacterium | reverse complement strand
CCCCAATAGTCTTCCCGGTCCTGCAGTAAATCCCGAAAATACGGGAAGTCCCATAAAGCCCAGAAATAAATATATTAATACTGCTGCCGCCCCTCTTTTTCTCCCAAGAAGAAATAGCGATAAATAAATTCCTATTCCCGCAAAGCTTATAGGGACAATTCCTATAGGAATTACAATAGGTCCCAAAAGGCAGATTACTGCGCTCATGAGAGCAATTCCCGTCATATACTGTATCTTGTTATTCATTATATATTCCTATTCACTTGTTCTATCTATCACATGCTGCCCATTTCGTCTTAATTTTTTTAATATATAACATAAAAAATATCCCCATGCATTTTTCATCATGAGGATAGTCTTCCTTTCTCAAATATAAAAATACTGTATCATTCCTTCGTACAAGAGTTTATTCTACTTTCAATTTCTTTTTTGATCAAATCATCCAATATGGCGGGACTGCATCTGATATTTTGATTTTCAAAAATTTCTTCTGCCATTTTAACTTTAATTTTTTTCATCAAAGAAGAATCTGTCCACATCCGTCTGACCATTTCTTCCGAAATCCCAAACCAATCTGCTTTTTTAAAAAACAAATCTCCAAATTCAAAATAATAAATAATATATTCATTATTCTGTTTTTCTGTATTATTTTTTAATACATAATAAGTTAAAGAATCAAAATCTCCCTCTTCATGAACAAAATATGACATACATGGAACGAAAAATCCCTTTTTTATATTATCGATAATCTTATTTCCTGATTCATAATCTCGGAAAGAACGAGAAGATAAAATAGAATCCCCGGTTGAAAAAAAGCTTTCCCTACAAAGAAGTTTTTCAATGGAAATACCTTCTTTTTTCACCCACTTTCTTTCACACTCTTTAAACATCTCTTCAAAAAAATCCTGAAACATCCTTTGCCTGAAAAAAAATATAGTTAAATACTTTTCTTTTGGCATATACTTTTTCCAATATTCGTTTAAATACTCTCTTCTTCTTTTTGCTTCTTTAAATTCATCACCTAAATTTATATTTTTATTCTTTTCATAGCCCCGTAATTTTCCCAATGGTAAGCTACTATTGCCTTCCTCTGTATCAATTCCAATTCTTCCATATGCTGAAAAAAAAGTAGAAAGAATCCCATCTGACTGTGCTTGAGGATTTGCTGATAAATTATTATTGATATCCTTCATCGAACATTATCCCTCCTGTATACCTCTCCCGGTGTAATGACACATCAAAAAATAAACTAATAAATGTTCGTTTTTTCTTACTTGTTTTAGGTTAAGATAAAAAGTGCACTAGTGTTCTCCAATTTCCTTCCTACGCTCTAATATCATTTGCTTTAAGTCCAATGCTCTGTTCTTTATAGCACGATTCACAGAATGTGATACTAAAAGTGTAGATACAAAGCGTGCTGAATCATCTAATTTATCAAGATTAAAGGACATGGCAGCCAACAATATTTCAAAAGTATTGGAATCCATACCTCGAATTGGAAATGACTCCTTTGCTCTGGCTTCAATAAAGCCTTCATATGCACTTTGGTAAAATTTTATTTCCTCTGCTTTACATTCTTCCAGCTTCACTGCCAATTCAGCTGCGATCAACTCTCCTTCTTTTATTAATTCCTCTATTTTTCCTCTGTACAGCCATGCAATTTTCAAGCATATATAAGCCTTTTCACTTACTCTTGCCCTTTTTACCATAGCGTTCAATAAAGCCAATTTATATCTTTCAATGGAAACATCGTATCCCGGTGCAAAATCAGAAAGTCCTTCATCAATCAGCTTATAGTTCTTCTTTACTCCTTCACTAATGAGCTGCATCTGACCGGGTGTGACATGACTGAAATCTTTACTTAAGGCTGTATAACCACATTTTCTGCAGGAAATAACATCATATTTATTCACATCAATGCACTCATATCTTGGTCTAAGGTCAAAGTCAGGCTGCATTCTTCTTGCCTTTCCTGTTTTTACTGTCATCGTACTAAATACATTATCACATACAGGACATACCACCGACTTTAACAAAAGGAAATCTTCTTCTGACAAAGCTACTGCTTTTTTTTCTTGTATTTCCTTTTTTCTTTCTATATGCCTTCCTGTATCGTCAAAAGCCTTTTGGACTGTTTCCTCATCAAGGCCATATTTTTCCAAACCACCCAATAAATGCTTTATCTCTTGAATATTATTCACTTTATCCCCTCCTCAATCTCCTGATTATATTATAAAAAGATACGAAGATTATCCCCTGATTCCCAAATTCATCATAAAATAGCACCCAGTCTGTGTTTATTGTGTATAACATACTACAGAATAGGTGCTATTATAATATTCTAAAAGCTAATCCTTTTCAGTGTAATATTTTAAAGATTATCCACTAAGATAGGATTTTTATATTAATAATTTACGATCTGACCAAATTCAGCCTTTAAGGAAGCTCCGCCAACTAATCCTCCGTCAATATCAGCCTGAGAGAATAAATCAGCAGCTGTGCCTGCATTTACAGATCCGCCATACTGAATACGAACTGCCTGTGCTGTAACATCATCATACATTTCAGCGATTAATTCACGAATTCCCTTACATACTTCCTGTGCCTGCTCTGTAGTAGCTGTTTTTCCTGTTCCGATAGCCCAGATAGGTTCATAAGCGATAACCATAGAAGCAACCTGGTCAGCTGTTACACCTACTAAATCAGATTTAATCTGTAATCTGATCCAATCCATAGTAACACCCATTTCTCTCTGCTCTAAAGATTCTCCACAACAAAGAATAGGAGTTAAGCCCTTTTCAAAAGCTTTTTTCACTTTTTTATTTAATAAAACATCATCTTCTTTGAAGTAGTCACGTCTTTCAGAGTGTCCTAAGATAACATATTTTACTCCTGCATCTACTAACATATCTGCAGAAATTTCTCCTGTATATGCACCTTTATCTTCAAAGTACATATTTTCAGCACCTACTGCAATATTTGTTCCTTTTACTGCTTCTACAACAGGTACAATATCAATTGCAGGTACACAGAAAACTACGTCTACTGTTTCGCTTGCTACTAAAGGTTTTAATTCTTCTACTAATGCTAATGCCTGACTGGGAGTCATATTCATTTTCCAGTTTCCGGCTACAATCTTTCTTCTTGCCATTTTTATTATCCTCACTTTTTCTGTTTTGTTTTCGCTTAGTGCTTTACTTATCGTCAGCTGCTACTACGCCGGGAAGTGCTTTACCCTCTAAGAACTCAAGAGAAGCTCCACCACCGGTAGAAATATGAGACATCTTATCAGCAAATCCTAACTGGTTAACAGCTGCTGCAGAGTCACCACCACCGATAATTGTTGTTGCATCTGTTTCTGCTAATGCTTTAGCAACTTCGATTGTTCCTTTTGCAAGAACAGGATTTTCAAATACACCCATAGGTCCGTTCCAAACAACAGTTTTTGCGGTTTTTACTGCTTCTGCAAACATTTCAGCAGATTTAGGTCCGATATCAAGTCCCATTTTATCAGCAGGAATTGCATCTGCTGCTACATAATCAACTGCAATTTCAGCATCGATTGGTGAAGGGAAAGCTTCTGCTACTGCAGCATCTACGGGAAGTAATAATTTCTTTCCTAAGCTTTCAGCTTTTGCCAGCATTTCTCTACAATAATCTAACTTTTCATCATCTACTAAGGATTTTCCGATTTCCATTCCCTGAGCTTTTAAGAAGGTAAATGCCATACCTCCACCGATGATTAAAGTATCACATTTTTCAAGTAAGTTGGAAATAACATTTAATTTATCTGCAACCTTAGCACCACCAAGAATTGCCACGAAAGGTCTTACCGGATTTTCTACTGCATTACCAAGGAAATCGATTTCTTTCTGCATTAAGTATCCAACTGCACAGTCACCGCCTTTTGCACGAACAACTTCTGTTACCCCTGCTACGGATGCATGTGCTCTATGGGAAGAACCAAAAGCATCACAAACGTAAGCATCACAAAGTTCAGCTAATTCTTTAGAGAAATCTTCTCCGTTCTTTGTTTCTTCTTTTCCACGGAAACGTGTATTCTGAAGTAAAACTACATCACCTTCATTCATTGCTGCAACAGCTGCTGTAGCTGCTTCTCCTGTTACGTTATAATCAGCAACGAAATTAACTTCTTTTCCTAATTTTTCAGAAAGTCTTTTTGCTACAGGTGCTAAAGATTCTTTTTCATTAGGACCTTCTTTTACTTTTCCAAGGTGAGAGCAAAGAATTACCTTTCCTCCATCTGCTAATAATTTATTGATTGTGGGAAGAGCTGCGTTAATACGTGTTTCGTCTGTAATTACACCATCTTTTAACGGTACGTTAAAATCACATCTTACTAAAACTCTTTTTCCCTTTGCACTGAAATCATCTACACTTTTTTTATTTAATGACATAATCATATGCTCCTTTTGCTAATCTGTTTAACTATAAAATTCCTGTACCAATTGACCCGAAAACAGGTCAATCCCACCTATGACTTTTATCCAAAAAACAAAAGGTCCGGTCCCATAAGACCGGACCTTGATAGGCCTTTTATTCATGATTCTTACACATCATTAACCTGACAATAACTTGCAGATTAATCAGCCTTGCCTTCTTCTCCAAATCTATAATTTATATTCCGGAGAGTTAATTTCAAAAATTAAGCTAATTCAGCAAAGTATTTGATTGTACGAACCATCTGGCTTGTATAGGAGTTTTCATTGTCATACCAAGAAACTACCTGTACCTGTGTATTTCCATCTTCCATAGGAGCTACCATTGTCTGTGTAGCATCAAAGATAGAACCGAAAGTACTTCCGATGATATCAGAAGATACGATTTCATCTGTGTTGTATCCGTAAGATTCTGTTGCAGCTGCTTTCATAGCGTCGTTGATCTGTTCTTTTGTAACAGCACCTTTAACAACAGCTACTAAAATTGTAGAAGAACCTGTAGGAGTAGGAACACGCTGAGCAGATCCGATTAATTTTCCGTTTAATTCAGGAATAACTAAACCGATAGCTTTTGCAGCACCTGTAGAGTTAGGAACGATATTGCAAGCACCTGCACGGCTTCTTCTCTTATCGCCTTTTCTCTGAGGTCCGTCAAGAATCATCTGATCTCCTGTGTAAGCATGAACAGTTGTCATGATACCGCTCATGATAGGAGCTAAATCATTTAATGCTTTAGCCATAGGAGCTAAACAGTTTGTTGTACAAGAAGCTGCAGAAATGATGTTGTCTTCAGCTTTTAATGTTTCATGGTTTACATTGTAAACGATTGTAGGAAGATCATTTCCTGCCGGTGCAGAAATAACAACTTTCTTAGCACCTGCATCGATGTGAGCCTGTGCTTTTGCTTTAGATGTGTAGAATCCTGTACATTCAAGAACTACGTCTACATCTAATTCTCCCCAAGGAAGCTCTGCTGCATTAGCTTTTGCATAAATTGTGATTTCTTTTCCATTTACAGTAATGGAGTTTTCACCAGCTACAACAGTACTTGCATATTTGTAAGGACCCTGTGCTGTGTCATACTTTAAAAGATGTGCAAGCATGTCAGGACTTGTTAAGTCATTGATTGCTACTACATCATATCCTTCTGCGTCAAACATCTGTCTGAAAGCAAGACGACCAATACGGCCAAAACCATTAATTGCTACTTTTACTGCCATTTTTAATTCCTCCTAAAAATGAATTTATATTTTTTTGACGGGCACAAAAACCTTGTCAAAATTTTATCAGCACATTCATTGTAACTAATTTACTTATAAAATACAAGCCATATTTCTAAATTTATTCTTTATTCCCTACTATTTTTGTTTTTTGTCTCTCATCCTTGTTTTTTACTGTTATTTTTATATAATGGAGCGTGGAAGAAGAGTATTCTTCCTATAAAAATATACCAATAACATTAATAAAATATCATAATTAAGGAGTTATACCATGGCAATTACTACTGATTATCATTGTCACACTGATTTTTCTTCAGATTCCTCCACTCCCATGGAGGAAATGATTAAACGGGCTCTGTCACTTGGCATGACCCATCTTTGTTTTACGGAACATATGGATTTTGATTATCCTGTCAATCCTAAGGATGGATTAACCTTCTCTTTGGATACCTTAGCCTACAGAAATACCTTTCTTACCCTGAAGGAAAAATATAAAGAGCAGTTAACCTTACTTTGGGGTGTAGAGCTGGGCATTCAGCCTCACCTTAACCAAAGGCTGGAAGAATATACTTCTTCGCATCCTTTTGATTTTATTATTGCTTCTTCCCATCTTCTCTATGGCGAAGATCCCTATTATCCTTCTTTTTTTGAAACACGAAATGAAGATCTGGTTTATGAAGATTACTTTAAGGAAATTACTGACAATATCAAAGCCTTTTCTTCCTTTGATGTATACGGACATCTGGACTATATCGTTCGTTACGGTCCAAATAAAGATGCCCGGTACTCTTATGAGAAATACCGGGACATTTTTGATCAGTTATTGATTGCTCTTATTGAAAGAGGCAAAGGCTTAGAGGTGAATACCGGCGGGTTAAAATACGGGCTTCGCCAGCTTCATCCCATTACCGATATCTTAAAACGTTATCGAAGTCTGGGAGGTGAAATCATCACCATAGGTTCTGATGCTCATCAGCCCCAAAACCTTCAGCATGAGTTTTCCCTTGCCCAAAATGTACTGTTAGACTGCGGCTTTCGCTACCATACTGTTTTCCAAAACAGAACTTCCCAATTTATTCCACTATAGTCCCTCCCCCCAGTACATAATCCTGTTCGTAAAAGACAACGGCCTGTCCCGGTGTCACTGCGCGAACAGGATTTTCAAAGGTACAGCGAATCTTATCTTCTGCAATTCTTTCCAGGAGGCAATACTCTCCTTTATGGCTGTAGCGGATTTTTGCCAATACACGTCTTGGCTCACGTAAATCTTCCATTCCCATAAAGTTCAAGGTATCGCAAAGCAAATGGGAGGTAAACACATCCTCATGCTCTCCAATTACTACCTGACCTGTTTTTGGACAAATTCCGGTAACAAAAACAGGATGACCCATGGAAAGATTTAATCCTTTTCTTTGACCAATGGTATAATGGGTAATTCCTTTATGTTTTCCCAACACTTTTCCTTCTTTATCTACAAAGTTTCCGGGACCGGGCACTCTCTCTCCTGCCTCCCTGTCAATAAATCCTGCATAATCATTATCCGGAATAAAACAGATTTCCTGACTATCCTTTTTATGAGCTACGGGAAGTCCCGCCTCCCTTGCAATATTTCGGATTTCCTCTTTTGTGTAATCTCCCACCGGCATTAACGTATGGGACAGCTGATGCTGCGTCAAATTATAAAGGGCGTAGGTTTGATCCTTGGCTGCAGTAACAGAATTTTGAATGGCATAGCGACCATTTTCCAAGCGAATAATTCTGGCATAGTGACCAGTAGCTATATAATCTGCTCCCAGCTCCAGACTTCTTGAAAGCAAGGATTCCCATTTAACAAAACGATTACAGGCAATACAAGGATTAGGCGTTCTTCCCTGCAAATACTCCTCTACAAAATAATCCATTACTTTATCTTTAAACACATCCTTAAAATTCATTACATAATAAGGAATATCCAATGCTCTTGCCACTCTTCTGGCATCATCTACTGCCGAAAGACCACAGCAGCCTCCCTCTGTTTCTTCCTTAAGTTCATCTACTTCCTGCCAGATCTGCATGGTAACTCCCACCACATCATAGCCCTGTTTTTTTAATAAATATGCTGCCACAGAGGAATCCACTCCTCCGGACATTCCTACTACTACTTTTTTTCCCATTTTATTTTCTTCCTTTTGTTTCTTTTGGTGTAAATAACTTGTAACAGTTCAGCCCATGACCAATCATTTACTGATTGGTCATGGACGAAAAGGTAAGTGTTATTAAAGCGACACGCACCTTGCTGAAAGCAACTTTAAATGTGGGTGTCGCCTGTAACAGGAAGCCGTAGGCTGAACTGTTACAATAACTTATTTATTCTATTGTTTTAACAATTGTCAATTATGGTTCTTCTTTAAAAGGATATTTTACCCTTTCTCAAAGTATTCACAATATAACATCGGTCCTTTGTTCTGTCAACCAAGGCAATTACATATACTGTTATGACACTATTTTTTAAGGTGACTGTATTGATTAATCCTAAAAAAAATCCTCTTATTTTCGGAACACTGCTGCTTAGCTTTTCCGGTCTTTTCTGTCGAGGTATTGGTTTTTTTTACCGCCTTTTTGTGGCTCAGGCCTTTGGCGAGGAGGCTATGGGAATCTTTCAGCTGATAACTCCTGTCCTCATGATGGGCTATTCTCTTACCACTGCCGGCATGCAGACTGCCATTTCTCGTTTTGTAGCCTATGCCTGTCAAAAAAAAGAACATACCCTGTGCCGTTTTTACCTTTTGGGAGGCTCTGCCTTTTGTTTTCTTCTTGCTTTAGGCTACAGTATTTTAATCTATGGACAGGCAGAATTTATTTCTCTTACCTTTTTACAGGAGAAACGATGTATCCCTCTTTTAAAAATTCTTGCTTTCAGTTTCCCCCTTTCTGCTTTACATGGCTGTTTTAACGGCTACTACTACGGAAAAAAGGAAACTGTGGTTCCTGCCTTTTCTCAAATCATTGAACAGCTGACCCGGTGCACAAGCATTATCTTATTGTATTATTATTCTCTTTCTAGAGGAATTACCCCCACTATTCTTCTTACCTGCTTCGGAACCTTGATAGGAGAGGGGGCTTCCTTTTTAACCCTGCTGTTTTTTTATTTTAAATGGGAAAAACCCTCTATTTTCCATTCCTTTGCTCACTTTTCTATTTTGCCTATGGTAACCTTCAGTATTCCCCTTACCTTTAACCGGGTAATGGTAAATATCCTTCATAGTCTGGAGTCTGTCTCTATCCCTCAGGCCCTGAAACAATTTGGCTACTCTACCTCCGCTTCGTTAAGCATTTACGGAGTTTTTACAGGAATGGCCTTAAGTTTGATTTTTTTCTCCTCCACCTTTACCAATTCTGCTTCTGTTCTTTTACTTCCTACCGTATCTGAAGCTGCAGGGGAAAACAACAAAATTAAAATTCGCTCCACCTTATATAAAACCATAGGAACAAGTCTTTTTCTTGGACTTATTTTCGGCTCATTCTTTTTCTTCCTTGCTCCTTTATTGGGAAACCTTTTATTTCACAGTATGCTGGCAGGTATTTTTATCAGAAGATTAAGCTTTCTTTGTCCTTTTTTATATCTTCACACTACACTTTCCAGTATTTTAAATGGGTTAAAACGCTCTTCTCTTACTTTATTAATTAATGTTACCGAGCTTTTAATTCGCTTATTTTTTGTTATGTTTCTGATTCCCCGTTACGGAATCAACAGCTATCTTTACGGCTTAATCCTTAGTGAACTTATTTCCTCCTTCTTATGTTTATTTTTCTTACGAAAATATTTATCTTAAAAAATTTAATTTTACTACTTTTCTTTTTTTTTAAATATGATAAAATATATCAATATTACTTTTTCACTTTAAAGTGATGTATCACTTTAAAGCATCAATTTATTAAATAAGATAAACGTAACTGTTCAGAATACTATGGAGGTTATTATGAGTTTTAAAGTTGTAAGAACACTGCCTACTCCCGAGGAAATCAAACGTGATCTACCTATCCCCGAGGAATTGGCTTTACTAAAAGAAAAACGTGACAGGGAAATTGCACAGGTAATCCGAGGAGAAAGCAAAAAGTTTTTGGTCATTGTGGGACCTTGCTCTGCTGATAACGAGGAGTCTGTTTGCGAATATATTAATCGCTTATCCAAAGTGAATGAAAAGGTAAAAGATAAGCTAATTCTTATCCCCAGAATTTATACTAACAAGCCCCGTACTACAGGAGAAGGATATAAAGGAATTGTTTCTCAGCCCGATCCTGAAAAAAAACCTGACTTTCTTCAGGGACTAATGGCCATGAGAAAAATGCATATTCGTTGTATGACAGAATCAGGACTAACTGCTGCAGATGAAATGCTTTACCCGGAAAACTGGCCTTATATCTCTGATATTCTCTCTTATGTCGCTATTGGCGCCCGTTCCGTGGAGGATCAGCAGCATCGTCTTACTGTCAGTGGTTTTGATGTTCCTGCAGGAATGAAAAATCCCACCAGTGGTGACTTCTCCGTAATGTTAAACTCTGTTTATGCTGCCCAGCAAAAACATTCCTTTATCTTCCGCGGACAGGAAGTGGAAACTACAGGTAATCCTTTGGCTCACACCGTACTTCGCGGTGCAGTAAATAAATACGGAAGAAGTCTTCCCAACTATCATTATGAAGACTTAAGCCTGCTTCTTTCTCTTTACGCAGAAAGAGAGATTAAAAATCCTGCCTGTATCATCGATGTAAATCACAACAATTCCAACAAGCAGTATGAACAGCAGGTACGTATTACGAAAGAAGTTATGCACAACCGTAAGCTGAATTCTGATATCTATAAGCTGGTAAAAGGGGTTATGATCGAAAGCTACCTGGTGGAAGGCTGTCAGAAAATCGGAGAAGGTATTTACGGTAAATCCATTACCGATCCTTGTCTTGGCTGGGAAGCTACCGAAAAATTAATTTATGATATCGCAGAATATGATTAACTTCATAAACAGATAAAAAAAGTAACGATTCAGAGCCGGACCGGCTTTGAATCGTTACAAATAAATTAAAGTAAACAAATTACAATATCCCTCTAAAAAGCAGCCAAAAAAGAGAAGAACCATGGCCATCAGGATTTTCTTTTTCCTTTCTCTTCTTTCTTCTGTTTCCAAAAACCCCCCTCTTTCTTTCTTTCTATTCATCCCCTGAATCAAAAGAATACTATAACCCAGAAAATAGAAAAAACCATGGGGAAGAACCAGCAGACTATAAATTCCTATTCCTGTCAATCCATAGTACAGAATTAATATTTCCATTGTTCTTCCTGTAAAAAATCCCATTCCCCAGGCATATGCTCCATAGCACCATGGGGTAAAGCTGGAGGTTACCATAAACCACAGAAGAAAGAAAACACAAAAACGCTTCCATAAAGATATAAACATTAATGCTTTACTGTCTATAGATACATTCTTTAACCGGTAAAAAAAATCAGGGCTGAATATTTCCTCATTCAAGGAAGCTGACTGTCCTCTTTGTACAGTTAACACAACCCCCATAATAAATCCCAGTAAAAAAATGCACCCTAAACATAGTGTGGGAGGAACCCTTTTTAACGTAAGTTTTTTCAAAAAATTTACTGCCTCTCATCTCCATCTTAGTACAGTATATGCTTCTTTTTTCTTTATCTTTCCTGTCTGCTTACCAAATTTTTATAACTCATAATTGCCGCTATCGTTTTGGAATCCTCAATCTTTCCTTCATAAATCATGGAGCAAAGTTCTTCTAAGGAATAAGCTTCCACTTCAATCACCTCATCCTCATCCAAATTCTGCCTGCTTTTCTTTAAGTTATCTGCAACATAAATATCGATTTTCTCATTACAAAAGGCTACGGTAGTCCGCAGGCTCAACAGCCAGGTTAAAGAATCTGAAGTATATCCTATTTCCTCCTCCAGCTCCCTTGCTGCTGCCGCTTTTGGATCCTCATTTCTATCCTTTAATCCTCCCGCCGGTATTTCCAGTGTTTCCCGTTCCAGTGCATTACGATACTGGCGTACCATAAAAATCTTTCCATCCTCTCTCACGGGAATTACGGCTGATGCCCCCTTATTATCAATAAAATCCCAGGTGACAATATGACCGGAAGGCGTTTTTATAGTATCCTGACAATAATCAATAATGGTTCCCTTAGCGATAATCTTTCTTTCTAAACGTTCAAATTTTTCCATTCCTTTTTCCTCCAGATTTCCCAAAAAATTACCCGGCAATATAAATATTCTTAAAAATGCAAAATGGTTTTCCGTGTATACCTTTCCAAATTCTTTATTGAACATTTCATCATTACACCATAAAAATTGGCTATATACATGGCAAACAGATTAACCTTAATTGAAAAAGACCGAAAATCTAAGATTTTCGGTCTTTATTTCAACTAATTAATACTATTTAGCATAATCGATTACACGACTTTCCCTGATCATGTTTACTTTAATCTGTCCGGGATATTCCAATTCAGTTTCAATCTGTTTTGCAATATCACGTGCCAGTAATACCATGTCAGCATCTGTAATCTGATCCGGAACTACCATTACACGAACCTCTCTACCTGCCTGAATAGCAAAAGATTTTTCTACACCTTTGAAATTGTTTGTTATTTCTTCTAATTGTTTTAAACGACTGGTATATGTTTCCAGTGTTTCTCTTCTTGCACCGGGACGAGCTGCAGAAATAGCATCTGCTGCATGTACCAGGTAAGAAATAAGATGGGTTGGTTCTTTATCTCCATGATGAGATTCAACTGCATTTATAACAATTGCAGACTCTTTATACTTATGACAAAGCTCTGACCCTAATTGAATATGGGATCCTTCCATCTCATGATCAACTGCTTTTCCGATATCGTGAAGCAAACCTGCACGTTTTGCCATACGAATATCCAGTCCCAATTCTGCAGCCAGCAAACCTGTTAAATGAGCCACTTCAATGGAATGTTTTAACGCATTTTGACCATAACTGGTTCTGAATTTCATCTTACCAAGAAGCTTAATCAGCTCCGGATGAATTCCGTGAACACCAACTTCAAGTACTGCAGCCTCTCCCTCTTCTTTGATAATGCTCTCAACTTCTCTTTGAGCCTTCTCAACCATCTCTTCGATTCTTGCGGGATGAATACGACCGTCTACAATCAGTTTTTCCAGAGCAATTCTTGCCACTTCTCTTCTGATTGGATCGAATGCTGAAAGGACTACAGCTTCCGGTGTGTCATCAATAATAAGATCCACACCTGTCAGGGTTTCCAGAGTTCTGATATTACGTCCCTCTCTACCGATAATTCTTCCCTTCATTTCATCATTAGGAAGCTGTACTACAGAAATAGTACTTTCGGAAACATGGTCTGCGGCACATCTTTGAATGGCTTCAACAATGTATTCCTTTGCTTTCTTATCGGATTCTTCCTTTGCCCTTGTTTCTAATTCTTTAATCAGAATGGCGGTTTCATGTTTTACATCTTCTTCAACAATTTTCAATAAGTATTCTTTTGCCTGTTCGGTGGTTAATCCTGAGATTCGTTCCAGTTCCTGTACTCGTTCTTCATTCAGTCTGGCAATCTTTTCTTTTTGCTTGGAAAGTTCTTCTTCCTTAGCATTTAAGCTTGCCTCTTTCTTCTCAATAGCTTCTGATTTCTTATCGATATTTTCTTCTTTTTGCTGAATTCTTCGTTCATAACGCTGAACCTCAGCACGACGCTCTTTAATCTCCTTGTCCAATTCATTCTTGGTACGGATAGATTCTTCCTTCACTTCCAGTAAGCCTTCACGTTTCTTACTTTCCGCTGTTTTCAGAGCTTCATCAATAATCTCTCTTGCCTTATCTTCTGCAGTTCCAATTGTACTTGCCGCTGACTTTTTCTGATAAGAAGTAGTCACCGCTATGGTTACAGGTATGGCAACGATCAGAGCTACTACTACACTGATTACTGTCATCATGTACAGGAGCACCTCCTTATTTAATTTTCATTGTACCATAATCTAAAATAAGATTCGAACATACTCTCTTGTTCGCTCACCTTAGCAATCTACAACAAACTAATTGTATACAAAAAAAATATAACTGTCAATATGAAAAAGAGTCAAATTGTATAAATATTTATACAATTTAACTCTTTCATTCTTCTTATTTATTCAAAAAATTCTACTGATAGAGATAAGGCTTTTTTTATTACAGCGGAGGAAATTCCTTTTCTACTTAAGTATGCATATTGCTTCTGCCATTCCTTAGGATCTTCATTTTCTCCGTGGTAAGATCTTTTTTTCAAAAGCTTTAGTGCCTGCTGTAATTGAAGTTCTTCTTCTTCCTCTCTGCAGCTGTAAGCTTCTCCCATAACCTGTTGAAGAATCTGGGAGGAAATTCCTTTTTGTCTTAGCTTTTCTTCTATTATTTTTCGGGATAAGGTTTCCTTACGGTAAAAAATATAGTCTAAAGCGTAAGCATAATCATCCAGATAGTGATAAGATTTTGCATATTCTATGGCCTGTTCAATACTTTCTCTTGGATACCAGCCTTCCTGTAGCTTATCCCACAGCTTCTTTTCTGTATATGACCTTTTCTGCAGTAAATATAAAGCCCGTTTTTTTGCTCTTTTGGGAAGAAGTACCTGCATAATCTCTTCATAAGTTTCCCGGGGGAGAACTTCCCCTTCCTTAATTTTGTATTGTTTAATTTCTCCTTTATACAAAACAAAGGCAAATTCCTCTTCCAAAAAGACTTTACTTCTCTTCCCATCCAAGGGTTCTATTTTGGTGATGATCCCCATACCCTTTATTCTTCTGCTGCCTTACTTTTACCGGACTTCTTTGCAGAAGCACTTTCCTCCTCTTCCGCTGCCACCACATCGGTAAGACCAAATAACTCTCTTACCTTGGTTTCAATTTCTTCGCAAATCTGTGTATTTTCTTTTAAATAATTCTTTGCATTTTCCCGTCCCTGTCCAATTTTATTGCCATCATAGGCATACCAAGCACCGCTTTTATTTACAATATTATTTTCTGCTGCCAGATCCAGAATATCTCCCACACGGGAAATTCCTTCTCCAAACATAATATCAAACTCTGCTTCCTTAAAGGGAGGAGCAATCTTATTCTTTACTACCTTTACTCTGGTTCTGTTTCCTACAACCTCTCCGCTTTGCTTTAAGGATTCAATTCTTCTTACATCAAGACGTACGGAAGAATAAAACTTCAATGCACGACCTCCGGTAGTGGTTTCCGGATTTCCAAACATTACCCCTACCTTTTCTCGTAACTGATTAATAAAGATTACGGTACAATTTGACTTACTGATTACTGCTGTCAGCTTACGAAGAGCCTGGGACATTAATCTGGCCTGCAGACCCACGTGAGAATCTCCCATATCCCCATCAATCTCAGCCTTAGGTACCAGGGCGGCAACAGAGTCCACTACCACAATATCCACTGCACCTGAGCGTACCATGGTCTCTGTAATCTCCAAAGCCTGTTCTCCGCAGTCCGGCTGAGAAATATATAAATTATCAATATCTACTCCGATATTCTTAGCATAAATAGGATCTAAGGCATGCTCTGCATCAATAAAGCCGGCAATTCCTCCTCTTTTTTGTACTTCTGCAATCATATGTAAGGTAACGGTTGTCTTACCGCTGGACTCAGGACCATATATCTCTACAATTCTTCCCTTAGGGATTCCTCCCAGTCCTAAAGCCAAATCTAAACTAAGGGAACCGGTGGGGATGGTCTCTACCTGCATCTGAGCTGAAGGGTCTCCCAGCTTCATTACCGTTCCTTTTCCATACTGTCTTTCCAATTGGCCAATAGCTGCATCCAGTGCTTTTAATCTATCATCTCTATCCATTTTCATTCTCCTTTTTACTTAACTGTATTAATATCAGTTCAGAACAAACGTTCTTTTATTTAGTCATAATATAAAACACTTGTTTGTTTTTGTCAACTATCTTTTCTCTACTGAGAACACTTACCGTAACAGTTCACCCCATGCCCAATCACTTTGCTGATTGGGCATGGAAGAAAGAGTAAATAAAACTAAAGCGACACCCGCCTCGCTGTAAGCGACTTTAAATGTGGGTGTCGCCTGTAACAGAAAGCCGAAGGCTGAACTGTTACCACTTACCGATAATCTCCCATAAACCTCCCCCATAGGCATCCCCCCTTATTTTTTTATTCTTTTGCTTTGAAATAGTGGCGAAATGCCGGATATGCAAAGCGATGTGCTTTTATTGAACAAAGCTTATGAATTCTCTTTATTTTACTGTGTTTTCAGGCTCTTGTCCAGTAAGTTAAGATAATTTTTCTTAACCTGCCAGACATTTCCCTGATGTTATTTCTTCTTTTTCTCCAAACTGACGGATAAGGAATTATCTAAGATTCCAAAATACAGCGGCGAAGCAAAATTAAGGCTGCCGTTACCGTATTCTGCCTTATTTTTTCCCGATTTCCCGAAAAATGATACTCTTTTACCTTTCTGATTCCTTTTACCTGACAGCCAATATACACCAAACCTACCGGTTTTTCTTCACTTCCTCCTCCGGGACCGGCAATACCGGTTATGGCTACTGCTGCCTCAGTACCGTATTTATCCATTACTCCCTGTACCATCTCCTGGGCAGTATTGGCACTTACTGCTCCGTAAGTCTCCAGGGTTTCTTTTTTTACTCCCAAAAGCTGCTCCTTTGCTTCATTGGTATAGGTTACCAGCCCTGTAGTAAACACCTTGGAGGCACCGGCCACATTGGTAATCCTTCCTGCCAGCAGTCCTCCTGTACAGGATTCTGCCAATCCAAGGTGCAGATTTCTTTCTTCCAGCAGCTGTACTATTTTATGCTCCAGAGCTTCTTCTTCCTTAAGGGTATAAATCTTATCCCCAAAGCGTTCAAAAAGAGTTTTCAACAAAGGCTCCATTTTTTCCTCTGCCTCCTGCTGACTTTCTGCCTTGGCCGTTACTCTAAAGTGTACCTCCCCCGTTTTGGCATAGGGAGCTATGGTGGGATTAGTCTGTCCCTCAATCAAATCTAAAATCATGGTCTCCGCCTTGCTCTCTCCTATTCCGCAAAGCTTTACTGTTTTAGAGTAAATAATTCCCGGCTGAAGACTTCTTAAATAGGGAATCATCTGCTGCTCAAACATGGGATATAATTCCATAGGAGGCCCCGGCAAAAGAAGAACACTCTTTTCCTCTTGCTTTATAATCAGCCCCGGTGCTGTTCCGTTATGATTATCCACAATCAGAGCCCCTTGGGGAGCATAAGCCTGCTTCCAGTTATTGTCCGTAATCTCCATTCCTCTGGCCTGAAAATAAGCTTTAATACGCTTGGCGGAATGTTCATCCTTTATCAGCTCAAGTCCCATAACTTTTGCCACACATTCCTTCGTCAGATCATCCTTAGTAGGACCCAGTCCTCCGGATAAAATAACAATATCACTTCGTTCCAGTGCTCTTTTTATTACTTGGCAAAGGCGATTCTCATTATCCCCCACCACACTTTGATAATAACAGGACAGTCCTAAATTGGCACATTGCTGTGCCAGATAAGCGGCATTAGTATTTACAATATTGCCCAGTAATAGCTCCGTTCCCACACAAATCAATTCTGTAATCATAAGTTTCTATCCTCCTATAAGAAGATATGAGGATACCGGTGCCTTGTTTTTACAAAACACCGGTACTCTATCCTTCTTTTTTCCTTTATAAGACAACGTTAAAAAAATTTATTTTGTTTCCTTCATTACCTCTTTATTTTTATAAAGATAGTCTAAAAGAGAAATAATGGTTAATGCCAAAGCAATCCACATCAAAGCCTGAGAGATTAACGTAAAAATTCCTCCCAGATCCGCAATCATAAAGATAATCATAAACATTTGAAAAACAGTCTTGAATTTTCCCCAGTAGCTGGCGGCAATTACTACTCCATTATCAGAGGCCACTAACCGAAATCCACTGATAATAAATTCTCTGCTGATAATCACAATCACTACCCATGAAGGAATTTTTCCTGTTTCCACCAGACAAATCATGGCTGCACAAACTAAAAGCTTATCTGCCAGGGGATCCATAAATTTCCCAAAATTTGTTACCAGATGATATTTTCTTGCCAAATAGCCATCCAGCCAGTCTGTCATACTTGCTGTAATAAATAAAATAAGAGCGATCCATTTTCCTCCCGGTATAAGATCCGGAAGAAGCATAAACACAACAAAGGGCAGAATCATAATCATTCTAAGTACGGTCAACTTATTGGGTAAATTCATCATCTATTTCTCCTATTAAATCATATTCGTAGGAACCGGTAATTTTTACCGGAACAAAATCTCCTGTCATCAGTTCTCTGTGGGTATTTACAAAGACATAGCCATCCACATTGGGTGCATCTTTATAGCTTCTTCCCACGTAAGCATTTTCATCAGCTACTTTTCCTTCAATCATTACCATAAGATGTTTTCCTACCATGTCCTCTGCCTTTTCATAGGCAATCTCCTGCTGCAGTTCCATGAGACAGGCTTTTCTTTCCTCTTTTACTTCTTCTTCCACCTGATCTTCAAAAAGAGCTGCAGGAGTATCCTCTTCCACGGAGTAAGTAAATACTCCCAGTCGGTCAAATTCCAATTCATCTACAAATTCCATAAGCTGTTCATGGTATTCTTCCGTTTCTCCGGGGAAGCCGGTAATTAAAGTGGTTCTAAGACAGATATCCGGGATTTCTTTTCTTAAATTGGCAATAATCCGACGAAGATCTGCTCCTGTAGTGCGTCTTCCCATTCGTTTTAAAATAGCATCACAGCCGTGCTGAATGGGCATATCAAGATAATGGCAAACCTTTTCATTTCGTTTTATTGCTTCCACCAGCTCATCTGTAATCTCTTCAGGATAGCAGTAAAGAATACGAATCCAGTAAAGTCCTGGAATTTCATTCAGACGATCCAACAATTCCGGAAGAGATTTTTTTCCGTATAAGTCCTGACCGTAAACTGTAGTTTCCTGGGCCACAAGAATCAATTCCTTTACTCCCTGCTCTACCAGTTCCTTAGCCTCATTAACCAGTGCATCCATGGGCACACTTCTGAAGTTTCCTCGTAGCTTTGGAATAATACAGTAGGTACAGCGTTTATCACATCCCTCTGCAATTTTTAAATAAGCATAATGTCCTCCTGTGGTCACCATACGCTTTTTCCCAAAAACAGGGGCACGGTCAATATCTTCAATATGCTTAAGACCGGTCTCTTCCCCTGCCAATACTTCTCTTACTGCTTCCACAATCTGATCAATAGCCGTGGTACCGATAATCACGTCCACTTCCGGAATCTCTTCTCTGATTTCTGCCTGATATCTTTGTGCCAGACATCCTGCAGCCACCAGTACCTTTAATTTTCCTGTCTTTTTTTGCTCTGCCATTTCCAAAAGAGTATTTACACTCTCCTCCTTGGCATCATGGATAAAGCAGCAGGTATTTACTACAATAATCTCTGCCTCATCTTCTCTATCCGTAAAAGTAAATCCTTCTCTTGAAAGCATTCCCAGCATCATTTCAGAATCTACCAGATTTTTATCACATCCCAGTGATACAAATAAAATCTTCATTCTATTATTCCTTTCTCTTTTTCTGCAAAGGCAGCTCTTTTAACTAAGCTGCCAAATCTATAATAAGAAAAGCCGCCCTATAGTTGAAATACTTTCGAATACGGGCAGCCTCTTCTTTATTCCTCATCACTTACAATTTTAATTTCGCCTTTATTCATTTCTTCCACTGCAATAGAAAGAGGCTTATCGATGGTAGTGTAAACCATAGGTTCATCACCGTCAATAATCTGTCTTGCTCTTTTTGCAATGGCCATAACAATAGAGTAACGACTATTTACTACCTTGTTCTCTCCCGGTTCAACCTCACTGTTTGCAACCTGCATTAAATCAGAATAAGATGGATGTAACATTATTTTTCTCCTTTCACCAAAGCATTTAGCTCGTTTCTGCAATTTTCAATTAATTCTTTATAATTCTCAGGATGATGAGATGCCTGCATCTTATCACGACTTTTTTCCATTAACTCATGTAATTCCTTTACACAAGTATCTAAATCATCATTTACAATAATATAATCATAGGATTCAATTCCCTCAGATTCCTGTGCTGCTCTGGACAGTCTCTTCATAATTACTTCTTCCGTTTCCGTTCCTCTGCCTAAAAGACGTCGCTTCAGTTCCTCTACGGAAGGAGTCATCACAAACAGCAATACTGCCTGGGGAAATCTCTCCTTAATCTTCATGGCTCCCTGAATCTCAATTTCCAAAATCACATTTTTCCCCTGTTCCAGACAGGAAACAACGTAATCCTTAGGTGTTCCGTAATAATTCTCGCAATAGGCTGCATATTCAATGAAACCATCCTTTGCAATCTTATCCTCGAACGCTTCCTTAGTCACAAAAAAATACTCTCTTCCATGCTCCTCCCCTGGTCTGGGGCTTCTTGTTGTCATGGAAATGGATAGAGCATAATCACCATACTCCTCCATTAATTTTTTTACCAGGGTTCCCTTACCTGCTCCGGAAAAGCCGGAAATTACGATTAACAATCCTTTATGACTCATCTTCATCTATCCTTTCTGACTGTACACGATTGCCAATAGTATCTGGAAGCAGTGCAGAAAGCACTACCTGATTATCCTCCATTACCAGTACTGCCTTTGTTTTTCGCCCCTGGGTTGCATCAATTGCTGTGCCCTTCTCCCTGGCATTTTGCACCAGCCTTTTAATGGGTGCGGAATCAGGACTTACCACAGCAATGATTTTGTCTGTATTTACTAAATTACCAAATCCAATATGAATAAATTGTTTCATTTGCCATTCCCTTTATTCAATATTCTGAATCTGTTCTCTTACTTTTTCGATTTCTGTTTTCAGCTCAATGGCACGGTTAGAAATCTCCAAATCACTGGCCTTGGAAAGAATGGTATTGGCCTCACGATTCATCTCCTGGGCAATGAAATCAAGCTTTCTTCCCATACTTCCTCCTGCAAGCAAAGTAGCTTTTGTGGTTTCCACATGACTTCGCAGACGGACAATTTCCTCATCTACACATACCTTATCTGCAAAAATGGTAACCTCCATTAAAAGACGATTCTCGTCCACCTTGGTATCCTCCAAAAGATCTCTGATCTTCTCCTGAAGCTTTTGCTTATATTCTGCAATAATCCGAGGAGATCTTTCATGAATGAAATCCACATGAGAAAGCATCATATCCAGCTTTTGTACCAGATCGTTTTTCAAATGCTCTCCTTCCCTGATTCTGCTTTCCACAAAACCTTCACAAGCACCCTTTAGGGCCTTCTCCAAGGTTTTCCAAATTCCCTCTTCATCAATAGCCTGTTCCTCCATGGTAAATACCTCCGGGTAGCGTGACAAAGTGGAAACACGAATATCATCATCCAGCTGAAAGTGTTCCGCCATCTGTTTTAGATACTTCAGATATTCTCCTGCAATATCCTGATTATATTTCACACATACGTTATTTTCTGTCAAATCTTCGTAGGAAATAAAAATATCTACTTTTCCTCTCTGAATGTAATCCTTTAACAGGCCACGGATTGCTGCTTCAAAAAAATTCAGCTTTTTGGGCATTTTAATATTTACATCCAGATATCTGTGATTTACGGACTTCATTTCCACCGTAAATTTACGATTGTTTTCACTGACCTCGCATCTGCCAAAGCCCGTCATACTCTTAATCATAAATCTCTTTACCTCTTGCATACTTCAATGCATACTTTCCTAACGTTACCATAAGTATCAACCTAAGTGTCCCTATTATAATTCATGGAAAGTTTAACGTCAAGCTATTTGACCAATGGAGCTTCTCTTGATATACTTCTAGGGAATCTTAGTTAACAGGATAATAGGAGGCCTACAAATGGCATTTGACGGAATTACAATTTCATGCTTAAAAGATGAATTAAGAAATACCCTTCTGCAAGGACGAATCTATAAAATTGCACAGCCGGAAAAAGACGAGCTGCTGCTCACCATAAAAACCTCCGGCGGACAGCATCGTCTGGTGATTTCTGCCAGCGCTTCTCTGCCTTTAGTTTATCTTACGGATAAAAATAAACCCAGTCCTCTTACTGCTCCCGGCTTTTGTATGCTTTTAAGAAAGCATCTGCAAAACGGGCGTATTACAGACATTACCCAACCCTCTTTGGAACGTATTCTTATCTTTACCATAGAACATCTGGATGAGATGGGAGATTTATGTAAAAAAAAGCTGATTGTGGAACTGATGGGAAAGCACAGCAATATTATTTTTTGTAAAGAGGACGGAACTATCCTTGACAGTATTAAACACATTTCTTCTGCCGTAAGTTCCCTGCGTGAGGTTCTTCCCGGAAGAGAATACTTTATCCCCGAAACTTCCCAAAAGGCAGACCCTCTTTCCACCACAAAGGAAGAATTTTTCTCCTTAATTTATGATCAGCCTGCAGATTGTTTTAAAGCCCTTTATTCTTCCTATACCGGTCTTTCTCCCTTTATGGCCCATGAACTTTGCTACCGGGGAGGAGGAAATTGTCAGGGTTCTTCTTTCTCCTTAACCCAGACCGACAAAGAATCCTTATATCTGCAGTTTACTTCTTTAATGGAACAGATAAAGGAAGGAAATTATCAGCCCGTAATTCTTTATGAACATAATCAGCCCAAGGAATACAGTGCTGTACTGATTACCTCCTATCCCCTGGAGCAATGTCGTTTTATCTCCTCTATTTCTGCCCTTTTAGAGCAGTATTATGAGGAAAAATCTGTGGTAACAAGAATCCGGCAAAAATCGGTAGATTTACGAAAAATTGTACAGACTGCTTTAGAAAGAAATATAAAAAAATACGATCTTCAGCTGCGTCAGATGGAAGATACAAAAAAACGGGAGACCTATAAGGTTTACGGTGAACTGCTTACCGCCTATGGCTATCAGGTTCCCCAGGGAAGCAAGAATACGGTGGTAAATAATTACTACACCGGTGTAGATATTACCATTCCCTTAGATCCCGATCTTTCTGCCATTGATAATGCTAAAAAATATTTCGAAAAATATAATAAGCTTAAACGTACTTATGAAGCCCTTTCTACCCTGACGGTTCAAGTAAAGGAGGAGATCGATCATCTGGAGTCCATCAGCAATGCCTTAGACATTGCCCTTAAGGAAGAAGACTTAATTCAGATTAAGGAAGAACTTATGGAAACCGGCTATATAAAAAGGAAGGGAAATACCAAAAAACAGCGTTTTACCAGTAAACCCTTTCATTATGTCAGCAGTGACGGTTTTCATATGTATGTGGGAAAAAATAATTATCAGAATGAAGAACTCACCTTTAAATTTGCCTCAGGAAATGATTGGTGGTTTCATGCAAAATCAGTTCCCGGCTCCCACGTCATTGTAAAAGCGGAAGGACGGGAATTAACAGATCTTGCCTTTGAAGAAGCGGGAAAGCTGGCAGCCTACTATTCCAAGGGACGTGATCAGGAAAAAATAGAAATTGACTATACCTTGAAAAAAAATATAAAAAAGCCCGCAGGAGCTAAACCGGGCTTCGTTGTCTACTATACTAATTATTCATTATTTATGGACGCAGACATCAGCGCCCTTACCTTGATTGAATAAACTTTACCAAAAGCAAAAAGGAGCTTTTATGGATCAATATACTTTAAGAATTGCCAATCCTCAGGATGCCATAGAAATCTGGCAGATAATGGATACCTGTAAAAAACAGCTGGAAAATCAAAATTATTTTATCTGTGATAACCAATATTATGTCACGGATGTTCTTACCACCTCCGGCTTTGGCGTGGTAGCCTGCGATTTTAACGGTAAAATCGTAGGCAATCTGTTGGTAAAATATCCGGGAATGGAGGAAGAAAATCTGGGCTACGATCTTTCCTTTGACTTTAGTCAATTATCCGAAGTGGCTCATATGGATTCCTGTTCTGTTTTACCTCAGGCAAGGGGAAACCATTTGGAGGCCAGAATGATCCGTTATGCGGAAAATCTTATTGACCCTACCAGATACAGTATCCTGCTGGCCACAGTATCTCCCCAGAATATCCCCAGTATGAAAACATTAACTAAGTTGGGTTATGAGGTTATGCTTACCAAAGAAAAATATGAAGGTGTTCTTCGCAATATTATGATGAAAAGAATATAAATAGGAGAAAAATCTTTTCTTTATTTTTCCTTCTCCATTCTCTTTTTTAACTCTCTTAAGGTCACCTCATAGGCGGCAATACTTTCTGCCAGTACTCCCTTTTCCAGGGATTCTTTTTCTTCTAGGGTGAGACCTTCTTTTCTTTCTTTTTTGATCAAATCATTGACCAGCGCTAATAAAAGATAAGGATTTTTTACTAAAAGGGGACCTGTTAAATGGGTTCCCATAAGATTCTTAAAGGTAATTCCTTCCTTTTTTCCTCTATCTTCATTTCCCATTCCCATAAGTACCTGAAAACAGGGTATTTCTATTCCCTCAATACAGCTGCATTTATTAATAAAGCCTACTGTCTCTTCCCTTATCTTAGAGGTGCTAAAAACTGCATCTCCTGTAAGTCTGCTTTTCTTTTGCTGCCTTACCCTAAAGGGGAGTATTTTCAGTCCCTGCCACTGTTTTCCTGTCTCCTCTGTAATCATATCTCCCAATATTTCAAAGGAATTTCCTGTAAATAAAGCAGCCCCTCCCTTATTGACGTATTCCTGAAATGCTTCCTTTTCTTCTGAAAGTTTCTCTAGGACAAGCTTCTGATTCTCCTCTGTACCGGCTCCCATATAGACAAAATCAAAAGAAGAAAAATCCGGCTTTTCCCAAAGACCGCAGCAGATCACTTCTGTTTCTATGTTACAGCTTTTTAACACTTTTGTTAAAATGGCAATATTTCCGTATTCTCCATACAGATTCATTACATCGTGATATAAATGTAGTATTCTCATCTTCTTTTCCCTTTTCAATCCTTACTGCTGAGTTACCCTTTGCAAAAATTTATCCTTATCTGAAAAACAGGTAATCACATAGATTTCTTCTTTTCTGTCATTATTTAATGCCTCATGGGCCTGCTCTACCGTCTCCAGCACCTGAATTTTTTCCGCGGGTATTCCCGTATAAGAAAATCTCACTGCCAAATCGTGACAATAGGTTCCTGCCAAAATAATCCTTTTTACATTTTCACAATTGAGACGTTCAAAATTAATATCCCACAGCCAGGAAACATCGGAGGTAAAATACTTTCTGCTTACAGCATCTACAATAATCAAGACGTCACAGCCTGCTTCACAGGCTGCTGCAATTCTTAGAGACTGATGATAAGAAATACTGTTTTCATGCTTCGAAGTAAGCAATGTGCCTTTTCTGTTTCCTAACCGAAAGGTTACCACTCTTCCATTTTTTGCCACAAAGCCATTAATAGCCTTTACCATACTTTTTTCTTCTATTCCCACCAGTGAGGCTACCGTAAAAGCTGCCAAAATATTATAAATATTGTATAAGGACTTTAATTGAAGGCTAATATCATACTTTCCGTTAATGGTAATGGTTCCCTGTCTTAAATCGGCGTTAGTTACCTCAAATTCTGCTTCCTGCCGTTTAAAGTCACAATGAGTACAGGCATAATGGCCAATATGGTCATAGTGGAACCTGCTGTATTCCATGGGATGACTGCAAACAGGACAATATTTTCCATCATGATAAATTCCGCTAAAGGAGCTCTCATCCTGCTCCAGCTTTCCTGCTCCAAACCATATCACCTCTTTATGATCTTTCCCAAAACAGGAAACCAAAGGATCATCTGCATTTAAAATCAGCTTTACCTGGGGATAAATACTGTCTTTTAGGGCATCGTATACCCACTTGGGATGTCCATTTCTGGTGAGCTGATCTCGGTAAAGATTAGTAATTACATAATGAGTAGGCTTGATGTAGCGAAAGGTGTAACGGGCAAATCGCTCATCACTTTCAATCAGTAAAATATCGGCTTTAACCTTTCCTCCAAGGGTAGCACTATTTAATACCAAGGTAGTTACCCCTTCAATCTGATTGCTGCCTTCCTTGTTCCAGGCTACCTTCTTTCCATTTTCCGTTAAAATATGAGCAATCATTTCCACCGTAGAGGTTTTCCCGTTGCTTCCCGTTACGGCAATAATATAGGGAGGAAGCTTAATTCTTTCCAAAATATCGGGACATATCTTTAACGCAATTTTTCCCGGAAGGGAGCTTCCCTTACCTAATATTTTGCCAATCCATCTTAAAATTTTACAAAGTAATATGGTGCTTATTTTTTTCATTTTGTATCTCCTAAGGATAAAAAACTGTGCTGTTTTAGTTTTGCCTTTTTTCCAAAACCTATTCTAGCACAGTTTTTCCTTGTTTTATATTCTTTTTTCGTAATTATTTACTGCCTTTATCATGGTAAGGCAATATTTCATTTTAAATTGCCTTTAGCCACAAAATTTTTATTTTTGCCTATTCTTATGGTATTCTCTTCCCTCTGATAAGCCGTTATTTTTTTCATCATCTCCTTAAGCACTTACAGGTCCCCAAAATGATTTTCTAGGTGTTCTTCCAGATGATCCCACTTCTCTTCCCATCTGTCTTCCCTATCTTCAAATTCTCTATATTCAGGATAAAGTTCTAATTCTCCATCATGATAAAAAATTCCTATTTGATTATAATCATGGAGAGAACCTCCCATGGCCCAGCCAATACAAATAGACATTGCTCCTATGAGAGCAAATATTGCGGCTGTAATCAGGCTGATCTTATAAAATCTCTTCATCCCTTTTCCCTCCTTTATGTGTAAGCTTGGTAAACAGATTCCTTGTTCCTTTTAAGACCTTCGGAAATAAATTTAATGTCATCCAGATAAGTGCCAAGGCTGCAATAATTCCTGCAGCAAAAAATAAGCTTCCCACTCCCAGAGAAATAGCGCCCATGGCAGGAAGGGTAAATAACCGGATTATTCCATGGACAATTAAAATCCCTCCTGCTGCCAATCCTCCCAGAGCAATGGATAAAATTACTGCAAGTCCTCCAAGAAGTAAACTTCCTATTAATGCAATTGCTCCCAGTAAAAGTCCCAGCAATAAGGCAGCTGCTCCCAAAATTAAGGGAAGAAGAACAGGGGCCGCAAACACGGCCAGAACAACAATCAAAATAAGGATTCCCGGCTTGAGCTTTTTCTTCTCTTTTTTCTCCTTCTTTTGTATAACATCTTCTCCTACCGTTTCCCATTCCTCCTTTTGAAAAGCATCTTCTGCAGGCTTAAGCATGGTTCTGCTGTTTTCTTCAAATCGTATATCTTCAAATCCCTGTTCTGAATACTCGCTGTGTTCTTCTGTCATTTCCACTTTAATTCTGGCTGCTACCTTTTCCGGTCTTCCAAATTCTTCAATTACATCCTGTTCCTCTGAAATTCCTGCATCTTCAAAATAATCAATATAATACTGTATAGCTTCTCTTCTGTCTTCTTCCTTAAGATCCCATAAAAACTGCTCAAGGCTATCTAAAAATTCCTGTTTTCTCATTGTCTCCTCCTACTGCTTCTTACCATACTTTATTTTTCTCCACTGTTCTTTTTGTTTCCTATTCTATCAAGGGCGTAAAGAAGCCGGTAATCTTTTTTGAATAAATCAGCCACTCTGAAGTATAAAGATTAAGCTGAGCCCGTCCTGCTTCCGTAATCTTATAATATCTTCTGTTTCTTCCTCCAAATTCCCTGTCATAGGATTCAAGACATCCATCCTTTAATAATCTTCTCAGTACAGGATATAAAGTAGATTCAGAAACCTCCAGGGCTTCTCTTACATCCAGGGTTATCTTATATCCATAGGTTCCCTCTGCTTCTCTGGAAACTGCTGCCAGTACAATGGCATCAAGCAATGCTGCTCCTGTATTAAAAACCATTTCTTTCCTCCTTCTATATCTTATTCCAAATTATATTATATGTTGTATAGTATTATATTTGAAATTATTATATTCTGTATAATATTATACGTCAATACTATTAATAAATTTTTAAGAATCAAAAATATCTTTTGCTAATCATCAGGTGCCCCGTAGGTGTGAAAAGTAGCCATCATTTTACTTTTATGTTAAAATGGGAATAATTAATACTCTTATATTGGCTACTTATATGGAGGATATTATGCTCTCACTTTTAGTAAAAAACGAAAAAGAACGCCGGGCTTATGGATATATTATCCGCCTGACGTTACCTATTGTTATTCAAAATATATTTAATTCTGCTGTCAGCTCTGCTGACGTTATTATGTTAAATGCTGTAGGCCAGGATGCCATTTCCGCAGTTTCCCTTGCCTCCCAGTATTCCAATATTCTCCTGACTATATTTGTGGGATTAGGTTCCGGAGTATCCATGCTAAGCTCTCAGTATTGGGGTAAAAAAGATGTTTTGACTATTGAACGAGTACAAAACATCGCTTTTCGTTTTACCCTTTCTGCCTCCCTGATTTTTGCTTTGCCCTCCCTATTTTTTCCTCAAGTCATGATGGGATTTTATACCAGTGATTCCCATTTAATTGCCTTGGGCTCTTCTTACCTTAGAATTTTAGGTATGAGCCATTTATTCTGGGGCATTTCCGAAACATATTTTTATACTTTACGCAGTATTGAAAAGGTTAAGATTTGTACTGCTGTTAATATCTTTACCTTCCTCTTAAATATCAGCCTGAATGCTTTGCTTATTTTTGGCTTTTTGGGACTTCCCAAAATGGGAGTTGCCGGTGTTGCCTTGGCCACCGCAATTTCAAGATTTATCCAATTTATCCTTTGTATCATAATTTCCCATAAAGAGAAATATATCTCCCTAAATCTGAGAAAACTTGGGGAAAAACATCCTCTTCTTATGCATGACTTTATTCATCTTTCCCTGCCGGCTTTGGGAAACTGCCTTATCTGGGGTGTGGCCTTTTCCATTTATACGGCTATTATGGGGCACATCAGCTCTGATTTAGTGGCTGCCAATTCCATCGTTACCGTAGTTCGCAATTTTGGTGCCGTATTTTGTTATGCCGTTGCCGGCTCTACAGGAATTTATATTGGAAAGGATTTAGGTGCAGGCAAATTAAAAGAGGCGGAAGAAGACTCCCGCCGCGCTTTAATTTTAGTGATGATTACCGGTATTCTGGGAGGATTTATTATTTTTCTCATCACTCCCCTTGTTCTTCAGCTTACCGACCTGTCTTCTCAGGCCTCCCTTTACCTAAAGAGTATGCTTTATATTAACTGTATTTATATTATGGGAGGTGCTCTTAACGGAACCCTAATCAACGGAATCTTTCGTGCAGGAGGAGACAGCCGCTTTGGCCTTATCTGCGACATTATTGATATGTGGGTTTATGCCGTTCCCTTGGGACTTTTCGCTGCCTTTGTATGGAAGCTTCCTCCTCTTTTAGTCTACCTTCTTTTATGCACCGATGAATTTGTTAAACTGCCCTGGGTGTGGAAGCTTATCAAAGTAAAAAATGGCTGAAAAATATTACCAGAGATTTTTCTTAATCGTGCTTTTCCTATTTTCCTGCTACTGAAATTTCTTTTACTACGGTAGTAGGGGCTCCAAAACAAACGCCTCCCTCAGGATTATTCAGCTTTACATCACTTCCTACTAAGGTGATTTTCTGCAGCAGCTCATAAAAATTCCCGGATACGGTAAAGTTTTTTACCGGCCTTTTCTGCTTTCCTTCTTCCACTAAGAAACCCTCTGCAGATAAGGAAAAATCACCGGTTGCCGGATTGGCTCCTGCATGAAGTCCGTTAAGTGCAGTAATATAAATTCCCTTTCCTACTGCTTTAAACACTTCCTCTTTTTCTCCGGCCTCTCCTGCTGCCAGCAGGAAGTTATAAGGAAGTACATTTACTCCGGAGGAATAATTCAATTTTCTTCCATTTCCTGTGGAGGCCACTCCTGCTTCGTAAGCTGTAGTAAGATTATGGAGCAGCGTAATTAATTTTCCCTCTTCTATTACTTTCTTTCGATAGGTTGCTACCCCTTCCCCGTCAAAGGGCATCTTAATAAAGGATTCTGAATAAAAAGGATCATCCACAATCGTAACCTTTGCAGAGGCAACCTGCTCTCCTTCTTTTCCCTTTAATAAAGATAAGCCTCTTCTTGCTGCATCTGCCGAAAAAGCAGTAAAGAAGGTGGATAACATGGTAGCCATCATTTCCGAAGAAAAAATCAAATCATAGGTTCCGCTTTCCACCGTATCGGCACCAATGGTCTTTACTACCTTATCTACTGTTTCTTGTGCCAGTAAATCTACGTTAAAATTGTTAAAATCTTCGGTGACTATCTTATAACCGTTGTAAACTTCCTCCCCCTCTTTTACCGATACAACAGCTGCCAGCTGGGAATAATTATAGGAATGGGATAAATCCAGTCCTTTGGAATTGCAAAGGGCAACCTTAACCTTTCCATAACCTACTCCTGCCATAGACCCCTCCAGTACCCTTTCATCCTGTTCAAAAAATCCTTTTTCCAGCGTTAAGCAAAGATTTACCAAATCTTTTGCCTGAGGAACTGTAGTCTCTTTTTCTTCTATTTTTTCATAGTTATATGCACCATGGTAGATAAATACCTTATCCTCTGACTCAATCACTGCAGCATTTTCCATTGCATCTAAAACCAGTCTTTGAGCCTCCTCTCTGGTAAAAAGTTCTGTGGAAGCATATCCCATTTTCCCTTGATAAATACAACGGAAACAAGCTCCCCTGTTATCTTCTGTGGAAAATTTAGTAAGTTCATGCATTGAGGCTTCTGCACTGATATCTTCTGATTCCATATAATACAATTCGTACTCCGAAAGCTGTGCTTCCTTTGCTTTTTTGATTACAAGCTCTTTAAACTCTGTATATTTCATCTTATTCTCTCTATACTTTCTAATTTATTTTCTCTAAGCCTTTTCTTACTTAGTTAAACACTTAATCCTGTACTCTTATCTTCCGCCAACGGTAATGGAGGATACCCTAAGCAAAGGCTGGCCCACATCCGTGGGAATACTTCCGCTGGAAGCTCCGCACATCCCCTGTCCTCTGTCCAGATTTTGTCCAACCATATCAATATCCATTAAAATATCGGAACCCTTACCAATTAAACTGGCTCCTCGTACTGCCTCACAAATCTCTCCATTTCTCACTACATAGCCTTCGGTAACTACAAAGTTAAAGCTTCCTGTTGCCGGATTTACGGAACCTCCGCCCATTTTTTTTGCATAAAGACCATATTCAATGGATTTAATAATATCTTCATTTTTATCCGTTCCGTTATCAATAAAGGTATTAGTCATTCGTGAGGTTGGCGCATACTGATAGCTTTGACGGCGGCAAGAACCATTTCCCTTTCTTCCCATACGGCGTCCGTTAAGATTATCAATCATGTAATCTTTTAAAATCCCCTTCTCAATCAATACTTTTCTCTGGGAAGGATTTCCCTCATCATCCACATTAATAGACCCCCAAGCATTAGGAATTGTTCCGTCATCAATGGCAGTAACCTTGGAAGAGGCTATCTGCTGCCCAATCTTTCCTGCAAATTGAGACTGCCCAATAGCTACTGCTGCTGCCTCCAAGGAGCGACCGCAGGCTTCATGGAAAATTACTCCCCCAAAGCCATTTTCAATCGCTACCGGCATTTTCCCACCTTTAATATATCCTGCATTGATCATAGTAATGGCCTGTCTGGCCGCTTCTTCCCCAATATCCTTTGGATCTATTTCCTCAAATAATTCTAAGCCCATACGTTTTCCCGGATTATGGGAGCCGGTCTGATTTTCCCCATTTTTACTGGCAATAGCAGAAATAGACATTCTGGTACGAATCTGACGATCTCTGGTAAGTAAACCCTCGCTGTTGGCAATAAGAATATTGTGATCCACATCTAAAAGGCTGGCACTTACCTGGGCAATATCCTTATGATATTCCTTTGCCGCAAAATATCCTCTTTTTAACAATTCTGCTTTATAGCTTTTTTCTGTTGTAGAAGGTACCACCATAATGGGATGGATATCTCCAAATATTCTCTCTCGTAAGATAATCTCTTTTCCCTCTCTTAGTCCATCCATGGCAGATGCTACTTTAGCTGCACAAGCCAATAAATCCTCTCTTTTTAAGGAGGATACAGAGCCGGAAACAGACCGTGTTCCCTTAAAAATTCGAATTCCCACACCGGAAATGACTTTATCGTTAATGGTCTGTACCTTAGAATCTATCATATTAATCACATTTTCTTTAGTATTTTCCACAAATACCTCAGCAAAATCTGCTCCGGTAGACAGCGCTTGATAAAGTACCTCTTTTAAAATTGTTGTTGAAATCATTGTTTTTCCTCTTTCTATTTCTCTCTTATGACATAGTTTTTCTCCTTTGGCATCTATGTCAAAATATTTCTTGAAAGCTTTTACTCCTGTAATTGCTTTTGTTTTTCCTACAGTTTACCTTGTTTTTTTAATTCATTTAAAAAGCCTTCACACCCAGCAGTAACATCGTTATAGGTAGCATCAAAGTCTCCGGTATACCAGGGATCTGCCACATCCCGCCCGCTGCCTGCAAAGGATAACAGTTTATATATTTTTTGTTCTTGATCACTTCCTGCAATGCGATTCATATTGCGGATATTGGCTGTATCCATGCCAATAAGATAATCATAATACTGATAATCCTCTTTCGTCATTTGCACTGCCCGATGGGGAATTACGGGAATTCCCATTTGACGAAGTTTATTAACGGTTCCATAATGGGGAGGATTTCCGATTTCCTCCCTACTGGTAGCCGCAGAATTTATTTCAAATAAATGCTCCACATGATGATCTTTTACCATCTGTGTGAACACTGATTCAGCCATGGTACTTCGGCATATGTTGCCGTGGCAAATGAAAAGAACTTTTATCATTGTATTTTCCTTCCTTGATTTACCAAGAAATGCCGTATTTTAGCCAGTTTTTAAGGCACTTCCAGGCAGTTATATTTTTCCTCAAAATTTCGGTCACTGGGCAAATTATAGCATATTTTTGCAAGTTGTTGCGATCTAATAGTAGTAAAAATCGTAGTAAATCGAAAATTCCTACTACTATGAATTTTAAAGTACAATCTTCCTCAACACTTTCAAAACATTCTCATACGAAATATCACTGGCATATGCGAACTTCTTCTGATATTTTCTCCACATGTCCTTAAGATCATCACTCTCTGAAATCTGTTTCAAAATACCCTCTACATCAGAAATCTGTTCTATGCTTCCGCGATGTTCTGCGGTGGCTTTCAGTGCTTCCTTATAAATTTCCTTATCATATTCCTGCGTTGTTCCAAGTATGTAAACATCATAATAATCTCTTGGTCTTGTGGTAAACACACCTCTACGCAAAATTGTCTCCACTTTCTCCGCTATAACCGTCTCAATATTATATCCCCATAAACTAATTCGAATATCTTCATCGAAAATACCGCTAAACTCATATTTTACTGCATCCGGTGTGATTACATCTCCTATAGAAACATCAATGAATAATGGTGTAACTATTGTATCATATACTGCGTCCAAGCGAACACAATACCCGCCATATATATCATCCTTGCGAATTGGCTCAATAGACTTTACTATAAATATAACATCATCTTTCATATCGATTTTACAGATTGCATCAATTGCTTCTGTGATTTTTTCCTCTGTCAACGGCAAATTACGGAGCGTGGTGTCTAAGTCCATCGTAGATCTGGTGTCCAATCCGACAATAGCCGCTATCAATATTCCACCCTTCACAACAAATTTCTCACTATATTCGGAAACTGATAACCTTGCAAGGAAACATTCAAACATATAATTTTGGAGAACTACCTGGGCTGCTATGTTATTACTCTTCGCATAATTTTTTATTCTTCCTTTTAAACTCATAGCCTTGGAACTCATAGCAACACCTCCATATATTGTTTCAAAATTTTGCTTACTCTAAACTTTTCTGCATAAGCAGCCAGACGATGTAAATCCTTATCTTTATACGCCGCATAATTTTTTATCGCACTTATTACTGTTTCTTCATCCATACGGTTTCTGGAACGTAGCAAATCACATATGGTACGTTCAGCATCATAACATCTCACTTCATTACCGAACGTCGT
>JAFXGR010000148.1 GCA_017520155.1 Lachnospiraceae bacterium | reverse complement strand
GGTGAAATGTCCTGGCTGGCAAGGGTGGTGTATACATTGGTAGGACTGTCGGGTATTTACCTGATTACCTTTTTTGGACAGTTGGATTCAGCAGAAGAATAAAGGGTAAGAATGGAGGGAGTATCTGGGCTGAGGATACTCCTGTTTTATGAAAACAGTTTGATGACTGGTAAATTGCAGTTTGATAGATATGGCGGGACAATTGTAAATTTTGCAATTGTCCTTTTATCGTTTTGGTGCCGTTCAGATATGTGAGGAAATTATAGAAAGGTTGTGCGAAAAGTTTGGGCCTTATGGATGAATTTAGAAATCTTTAAGAAAATCCCATAAAAATTTCATTGTATTTGTATTGCTTTTGGGAAAGAGGATAATTATAATGTAATTTGTGAGATTTTCTAATTAGATTGGGGTGTCAAAAGTGTTTGACACCAATGATACTTTTAGGTTCCTCCGGTTTTTGAATAATTGCGGAGGACAAATAATTAGGAGAAGGAAAGAAAAGATAAAATTTGGAGGAATGGAATGAACGATAATTTAAATCGTTTTGACAACAATCAAAAGAACAATCAAAAAAATAACTCTAATAATCAGAGGGGAAATAAACCGGGAGGACAGCCTCCGAAAAAACAGAATCTTATGGTGTTTCTGATTGCGACTCTGATCAGTCTGGTAATGATGAGTTATTTTATGAAATCTTTGGACGGAGGTACCAGTAAGGAGATTCCATATAATGAGTTTGTAACAATGCTGGAAGCCGGAGAGATAGAAAGTGTCTATATTGGTTCAGATAGAATTGTAATTTATCCTATTAAAAAGGAAGAAAGTAAACCGCAAAATCTGACCATGATGATGATGCAGATGCAGAATGAGTTTACGTATTATACCGGCCGTGCAGAGAGTAACGATACCCTGACAGAACGTCTGTTAGAAGCCGGAGTTGAGATAGAACCTGAAATTCCGGAAAGTTCCAACCTGATGGTAGACATGCTGCTTACCTATGTACTGCCATTGGTATTAGTTTGGGTTGTATTTGGATTCATTATGAAGCGAATGGGTGGCGGCGGTCCTATGGGCGTAGGAAAGAGTAATGCTAAGGTCTACGTACAGAAAGAAACAGGAGTTACTTTTAAAGATGTAGCGGGTGAGGATGAAGCAAAAGAGTCTTTACAGGAAGTAGTTGACTTTCTTCATAATCCGGGGCGTTATGCCAAAATCGGTGCTAAACTGCCCAAAGGAGCCTTGTTAGTGGGACCTCCGGGAACCGGTAAAACATTATTGGCAAAAGCAGTAGCCGGAGAAGCACATGTACCATTCTTTTCTTTGACAGGTTCTGATTTTATTGAATTATATGTAGGCGTGGGTGCTTCCCGTGTAAGAGATTTGTTCAAGGAAGCGACAAAGAATGCGCCCTGTATTATTTTTATTGATTAAATTGATGCTATTGTACGAAGCAGGTACTCCAGTTTTGGCGGAGGAGGGATTGAAGAAAGAGAACAGACCTTAAATCAGTT
>JAFXGR010000147.1 GCA_017520155.1 Lachnospiraceae bacterium | reverse complement strand
ATGACTAGTGCAACGGTTTTAAATTAACTACACTATATCACATGCCTATTTTCCTGATAGCAAAGATTCAAAAATCCTCAGCGTAGCCCGCTACGCCTACGTTTTTTGAACTTCACTCTCAGAAAAATATTCTATGTGAATGGTATAGTTATTTAGAAACCGTTGCCCTAGGAAGAGGGTTGCGCTTACATAAGGATAAGGAATGTCTTACTTTATTAGTTTTTATAGGACAGGCTCATAAAAAGTATAATTTTAGCACCAAATTTAGGGCTATGATAGGCTCAAGCCGAAAATCAGTTTCAAGAGTAATTGAAGATGGATTTGAATTGTTACCGGGAGGAAAGATTAATGTAGGTGAGACACCAGAGGAAGCACTTGTCAGGGAGATAAAAGAGGAACTGGATACAGAAGTTGAAGTACAGGAATTGCTGGATACCGTAGAATATGATTATCCGAATTTCCATTTATCAATGGATTGTTATATTTGTAAGATTAAATCAGGTGACTTAGTGTTGAAAGAGCATGAAGCGGCTGCATGGTTGACAAAAGAAAATCTCTATAGTGTGGCTTGGTTACCGTCAGATCAGGGATTAATTGAAAAAATTGAGGATATTTTGGAAAATGGAAAAGCAGGCTTATAATGGTGAATCAAGAGGGATTAAGGGAACATATTTATATGTATGTGATCATAATTTACGAAATTATATTTCACAGTATATGGATATTAAATAATCCCAAAGATATAGCAATTTCTATAAGTTTGGAAGCAGTGGAATTATTGGAATTGTTCCAATGGAGTGGTTCAGACGTTGTTTGTGCGGACAAGTTGGAGAGATAAAAGAAGAATTGGCAGGTGTTATTAATTATTGAATTAGGCTTTTGACCCCAGTATCATCATAATATTACTTTTCAAAAATACTTAAATCTGGGATAATACTATTAGAGCAAATAGAAAATGAATAGGGCTTATAAATAAAATAGGAATTTATATTCATAAGCGTAAGAGTAGGAAGAGAGGATACAAAAAGTGAAAAAAACAGTAATAATTACAGGAGCCACAGATGGAATCGGATATGAACTGGCACTTTTATTAAAGGAAGAATATCGTCTGGCACTTTGTGGAAGAAGCCAGGAAAAAATGAAAGCCCTAGTGGAAAAACTGGGGGAGGCAGAAGTATATTATGAATGTTTTGATATAACCGAGGAAGAAAAACGAAATCATTTTTGTCAAAATGTTTTGGCACATTTTGAAACCGTGGATATTCTGGTAAATAATGCCGGAGCCAATGTGAAGAAGGATAAGGTAGTTGATATTGATCTTTCCCAGCTTCGTTATATGTTTGAATTAAATTGTATCAGTGCTTTAGGGATGATACAAGGGGTTTATTCTTCCATGAAAGAAAGGCAAGCGGGCTTGATTATAAATATTTTAAGCAGCTGCTGCCTTTTTAATAATCCAATGACAGGTGCTTATAGTGCCTCCAAGGATGCCATGGAGGGGCTTAGTAAGATTTTACTGAAGGAAGTAAAGAGTGAGAATATTGGAGTGTGTAATGTATACCCCGGAGGAGTGGATACTGCTTTCCGTGCCAATCGAAATACCGCTTATTTAAAGCCGGTAACTGTGGCAAAGATGATTAAAAATTGTATGGAAAATGAAGAGGGCTGTGTTCATGATCTTGTCCTTAGACCCTTTGTAGAGGATAATATTTGCTAAACAGAAGGTGATAGTAATCAATAAAACAATGCCCGGGAGAAGAGCTCGGGCATTGTTTAACTTAGAAAAATAGTAACCACTCAAGATAGGATAGAAAAACTCTTTGGATCTTCCTACCCTCTCTATTAGTTTAATAGAAAGATGAAAAAACAAATACTGATAATCAATGCTCTATACTTCTACATTTAATCCCAACTCCTGAGGAAGAAAACGAGGACATACATTTTCGGAAGAAGTAATAACAGAGGCTGCCAAAGTAGTTCCGATTTCCACAGACTCTGCCAAGGTTTTTCCGTAAGTAAGACCAATGGTAACACCGGCACAGAAAGCATCACCGGCACCGGTAGTATCTTTAACCTGAACATTTCTTGCAGGACAGACTCCTGAATTTCCTTTCATATCAGCCCAAACACAACCCTTGGAACCCATGGTAACCACAATAGAAGGAATCTGTGCATTTTGAACTTTAGAAGATAAGATCTTTTCCAATTCTTCCGGTGTACAGGATTGATAATCGTCAGCAAAGAAGATTCCCACTTCCTGCAGATTACAAATAAAACAATCAAATTTCTGTAAAAAATCCCTACGCTGTGCAGCAATACTCATATTGGAAACTACACCGTAGAGCTTGGTATTATGGCGTTCTGCCAGCTCGATGGTTTTTTTGATAATTTCTTTATTTAAATCAATTTCCAAAACAGCAGAGGAGGCTGAGGCGAAAATTTCATCCCCCTTTTCTTCCAATAGGTCAACTAGGGGAAGCATATTGGGACGTTTGGAAATAGAGCCGGCAACATCTCCGTTATTGTCAAAGACAGCCAGCCAGGTTCCCATACCGTCGGGACGGGATAGAACATAATCGGTATTAACTTTGTGATTTTTTAATTTTTCTACCACTGCATCTCCCATGGGAGTATTATCTACAATACCTACATAAGTAGGTTTTAATTCCACATTGGCAATATCTTCTACTACATTTCTGGCAACACCGCCGTGAATATATTCAATTCTTCCTACATTTCTTCCGTTGGGAATATATTGATCCTCCGGAAATCCTTTAATATCAAGAAAGGTTGCTCCCATTACTAAAATACTCATATAAACTCTCCTAAGTAAATGAAATTATATATATTAAAATACCACAAATTTTAATAAATATCACTAAAAAAATATATAGATTCTTGACAGTTTATCTCCACTTTGCTATAGTGAAGACAGGAAAGAGAGGAGGTACCATATGCTGATTACGAAAGAAACTGATTATGCATTACGTATCTTGCGTTCCTTGTCGGAAGGAGGTTCTTTTACTGTAGGGGAATTAACGGAAAAAGAGCAGCTTCCGCGTGAATTTGCTTATAAGATTCTGAAAAAACTTGAAAAGGCCGGAATGGTACAAATTATTAGGGGAGCAAAGGGTGGATGTTTTTTAGATTGTGACCTGGATGAAGTTAGTCTTTTTGATGTCATCCATTCTATCGAAACAAAAACCAAAATTTCGGCATGTATGGATCCAGGGTATGATTGCAATTGGAGAAAAGAAAACAATGCAACTTGTATGATTCATGGAAGATTAAAAATGGTTCAGGCAGCTGTGGATGGAGAATTAAAATCTTGGTCTTTGAATCATGTACTTCATGGATTGCCCTTATCCCAAGAAGAAAGTATATTGAATTAAAGCAAAAGAGAAGGATCAATATAAAGATTACGCTAAAAATAACCGTTAGTTTTAACGGTTATTTTTAGTTTGGATAAAAAAAGTCCACTTTGCATTTATTAGTAAACAAGCAGAAAAGGACTTGAATTTTAAAATCAGTATGATAAATTATTAACTGTACGGAGAAGAGTGATAAAGGAGAATAGAAAAATGTATTGTGTAAGAAAGGTAACCGAAGATTTATATTGGGTTGGAGCAAATGAACACAGATTATCCCTGTTTGAGAATATTCATCCCATTGAGAAGGGGGTTTCTTATAATGCTTATCTTTTATTAGATGAGAAAAGCGTACTTGTGGATGCTGTGGACTGGTCTGCCTGCAGACAGCTGATGGAGAATTTAGAGTACCTATTGCAGGGAAAAGAATTAGACTATTTGGTGGTTAATCATATGGAGCCGGATCATGGAGCTTCTATTCAGGAAATTTTAAAAACTTATCCAAAGGTAAAAATAATCGGTACGGTAAAAACCTTTATGTTAATGAAGCAGTTTGGTTTTCACACTGAAGGCCATGAGGAAATAACGGTAAAAGAAGGTGATTCCTACTCCTTTGGAAAGCATAATTTCACCTTTGCCATGGCACCTATGGTTCATTGGCCGGAGGTAATGGTGAGCTTTGATCAAACAAACGGAGTACTGTTTTCTGCTGATGCCTTTGGAACCTTTGGAGCATTAGACGGTAAATTATTTAATGATGAAATGGATTTTGAACGTGAGCTTTTGGAGGAAGCCAGAAGATATTATACTAATATTGTAGGTAAATATGGTCCTCATGTTCAGGCGCTTTTAAAGAAAGCTGCAAAGTTTCCCATTAAAATGATTGCTCCCTTACACGGACCTGTATGGAGAAATAATCTGGAGTGGTTTATTGAAAAGCATGATAAATGGAGCCGTTATGAGGCAGAAGAAAAGGGAGTAATGATTGCCTATGCTTCTATGTACGGAAATACGGAATCAGCAGTACAGGCTCTTGCAGCAAAATTATTGGAAAGAGGAATTACCAATGTAAAACTTTATGATGTATCCAATACCCATGTTTCTGTTTTAATATCAGAATCCTTTAGGGTAAGTCATATTGTTCTGGCTTCCGTAACCTATAATATGGGAATTTATCCCATTATGGATAATTTCCTCCATGATATGAAGGCTTTAAATCAGCAGAATCGTACCTTTGCTATTATCGAAAACGGTTCCTGGGCAAGTAAATCAGGAGATTTAATGGAAGCCTTTATTCACGAGGAATTAAAGAATATGAAGATTTTGAATGAACGTATTGGTATTTCATCCGCTCTTCTTTCTGATAAGGCGACTCATTTGGATGCTATGGCAGACTGCATTGCATCATCCCTTAATGAGTAAAAGAAACAGCAATAAGAAAAAAGTAGTTTATCTGAAGAAATATGATACAAAAAAAGATTCGGAGTTATCTCCGAATCTTTTTTAAAATCCAAGATCTTCGTTTACTAAAATTACGTGAATACGCCCGGCATGGCGGGAATAACGTGTGGTTAAAAACTGACAGCAAATGGTTTCTCTTGATTTGCAGTTGGCACAGGAACCTGTTTCCTTACAGGGAACAGTAATGGGAAAGCGCTGAGTATTGATGGGGGCAGCAGTATTTCTTGCACGAAGCATGGCATGTTCCTCATCCTTGACAACCTTATTCATTCCCACAGTCATAATCACATGAAGAGGACCATAGGCAATGGCTGCCACACGATTGGCATTGCCGTCAATATTAACAAGTATACCGTCCTCTGTAATTGCATTGGTGCTGCATAAAAAATAATCGGCACCAAAGGTTTTCAGCTCTACCTCACGTTTTTCTTCTGCAGTGGTACAGGTATCACGGTTAAATACCTTATAGCTGCCTTTAAGTACAGCTTGCTTTAAGCCGATTTCCTGAATAGATATAGAACCTCCCCAACTAATGGAGGACCCTTCAGGAATCAGGCTAAGAGCCTTCTGTAAGGCCTCTTCCTTAGTTTCGGTAAAATAACCGTTCATATTACGGGACTCCAAGCCCTTAATAATTTTAGGAGCTAACAGCTGATTACGTTTTTTTTCAAACTGATCCATAAAATTCTCCTTATAGAAATAATCAATAATAAAAAGAAAAATGAGAAAAAGCCCTTAAAGATTATCCCAAAAAAGAAACAGATTTTTTAACTTTTTTGGCCAGGGAATAAATTAAAGGCTCTAATGCAGTATCATCCAATTCCGCCCATTTTCCTCCCAGGATTTCCTTGATTTCAGGAACCGGTTTCTGAAGAAATTCCAGCATGTCATCAGTATTATATCCCTGTACGGAAGTAGTTCCTTTTATTTTTCCCAAATAATTAGCAATGGAATGTAATAAGGTTTGTTCGTTGGAGATAAATTCTGTCTCTGCCTTATTAAATTCCCGCTCAAAAGCTTTTTTAATGTCATTCCAATCGGCCATAATCGTTACCCCTCTCTTTTGTCCTGTAATTGCTTACAAAACATCCAAAATCTCCCTTTATGGATGTTTTGTTATAATTTGCTATCATTATAGTACAAGTATTTTAATTTCACAATAGGGTATCCTTTAACTTTTCCCTCTCTTGCCACAGTTTAGTGTAACGGTTTCTAAATAACTATACCATTCATATAGAATATTTTTCTGAGAGTGAAGTTCAAAAAACGTAGGCGTAGCGGGCTAGGCTGAGGATTTTTGAATCTTTGCTATCAGGAAAATAGGCATGTAATATGGTATAGTTAATTTAAAACCGTTGCACTAGTTATGATTAATCAGGGAATAATTGGTTATGGCCAAACTACTACTATCTCTTGACTTTAGGAAGAAAGACGGAGTATTTTATTCATAGAAAAGGAATGTTTTACATTGTATTGCATTCATAAAGGAAAGGAAAAATAGATGAAGAGAGAAATAGAGTTAAAGGAAATTTCCGACGGGAAGCTATATCATGCCAATGATATGGTAAGGGCAGATTGTCATGATTGTATAGGATGCTCTGACTGCTGCAGGGGAATGGGAAGTTCTATTATTTTAGATCCCATGGATATTTGGAGAATAACTTATTATGTAAAACTATCTTTTGAGGAATTGTTAAATAATTACATAGAATTAAATGTGGTAGACGGTATGATTCTTCCCAATCTTAAATTAAAAGGGGATAAGGAAAGCTGTGCCTTTTTAAATGAAGAGGGAAGATGCAGTATTCATCCCTATCGTCCGGGAATCTGCAGATTGTTTCCTTTAGGCAGGATTTATGAGGAAGATAAATTTTCTTATTTTTTGCAGATTCATGAGTGCAGTAAAAAGGAAAAGAGTAAGATAAAGGTGAAAAAGTGGCTTCAAATAGAGGATATTGCTTCTTATGAAAAATACATTATGAGCTGGCACAATTTTTTAAAGCAGTGCGAAGGAGTTTTACTCGGACTTTCAGAGGAAGAAAAAAAGGTTTTCATCTTGTATGTATTGAAAACCTTTTATCAAACCCCTTTTTTACGAGAGGACTTCTATGAACAATATTATTCCAGATTAAAAAATATCAGACAGACTCTGGGAATGGAACAGACAGCTCCTTAAGAAATTTTTTTATAGAATATTCATATAAATCCGGATCTACCAGATAGGAGAGACCATGACCTGCACCGGGAACGGTAACCAGGGTAATATGGTCTTTTCCTTCTTCTGACATTCTTTCACTCATTTTACAGGGAACAAAGTAATCATCTTTTCCATGAAAAATTAACATAGGAATAGTGCTGTTTTTTACTGCTTTTAAGGCAGAACTTTCTTCTAAATTAAAATGCCCGAAAAGGAGAGCCCCGAGATAAAGAAAGGGATACATCAAAAGAGGGGGAAATCCTTGTTCTTTTCCCACCTTTAAAATAATCTCTCGAGGAGAGGTATAGGGACAGTCTGCAATTATTCCCTTTACATTGGAAGGAAGAGGCAGGTCTGCGGCCATCAGTACCGTAGAAGCACCCATGGACAGCCCGGATAAAATAATGGGAATATGTTCTCCAAAGCGTGAGATGGCATATTCCACCCAGGAAAGGCAATCCCTTCGTTCCTTAATCCCAAAGGTGATAACCATTCCCTCACTGGCACCGTGAGAACGCTGATCTACTACTAAAGTATTATGCTTAAGTAGATGAGAAAAATAAGTTCCTCCGCTACAGTCCAGCAAAGAACTGCTTTTATATCCGTGAAAAAGAATTTGTAAAGGTGCATTATCAGCAACATGAAAATAACGGGCAAACAGTTTCTTTCCGTCAAAGGCGGTAATGGTTACAGATTCATATTTTCGAATAGCCATTCTCTTTACGGACAGCTTGATTTCTTCCATTAAGGCCTCGTACTGGGGTCCCTCGGGGACAAAATAGTGATTAGTATCCAGATGAGGAGGTGCCAAAAAGGCCAGACGAAAGGCATAATAGGAAATGCCAAGAATAATCAGGATGAGAAGAAAAAATAGCGTAATTAATATTAATAAATTCATAATAACCTCATATAGAAAAATTTAAGTTAACAGAAAATTTAAGTAAAGTGTAACAAATATTTGTCAAAAAATCTAATAATAAAGTATAATAATAATACAGGTTTTAAAGACAATTACAGTAATTTGATGAGTTATCTTTTTAAAGAATAGACAAAATATTGATATTTATACAAATTTAAGTTAGAGCCGGGAGGAAATAAGTATGTTTTATCAGGAAAAAATTTGGCTGGGAAGCAGTGAAGAAAAAAAGGTATTTTTATATCCCCAAATGGCTAATCGTCACGGAATGATTGCAGGAGCCACAGGAACAGGAAAAACCGTTACTTTAAAGGTGATGGCAGAGTCTTTCAGCAGTATGGGTGTACCTGTTTTTATGGCAGATGTAAAAGGAGATTTGGCAGGATTGTGCCGTCCGGGAGAAGAAGAAGGAAGTGCCAGAGAAAGGGCAGAGCAGCTGGGACTTTTTCAGGAAGGATTTGATTTTACCTCTTATCCCGTTACTTTTTGGGATATTTACGGAAAAAAAGGGCTGCCTCTTCGAACCACTATTTCAGAAATGGGACCTTTGCTGTTATCCAGAATTTTGGAACTGAATGAAACCCAATCTGATATTTTAACCATTATTTTTAAGATTGCCGATGATGAAGGTCTTCTGCTTTTGGATACAAAGGATTTAAAGTCCATGATTCAGTATGTAGCTGACAATAATAAGGAGTATGCTCTGGAATACGGAAATATGGCAAAACAGAGTCTTACAGCTATTTTGAGGGCAGTGGTGGCTCTGGAAGCAGAAGGGGGAGAAGAGTTTTTTGGAGAAACTGCCTTAAATATAACAGACTGGTTTAGTACCAGCTATGAAGGAAAGGGAAGTATTCAGATTCTGGACTGTCAAACCTTAATTAATAATCCTACCATGTACTCTACGTTTATGCTGTGGATGATGTCAGAACTGTTTGAGGCACTTCCTGAAGCAGGAGACAGAGACAGACCAAGAATGGTGTTTTTCTTTGATGAAGCCCATTTATTGTTTGATACAGCCTCAAAATCTTTGCTCAGTAAAATAGAGCAGGTGGTAAAGCTTATTCGTTCCAAGGGTGTGGGAATCTATTTTATTACTCAAAATCCTAAGGATATTCCGGAAGGAATAATGGGCCAGCTAGGATGCAAGGTTCAGCATGCCTTAAGGGCTTATACCCCTTCGGAGCAAAAGGCGGCGAAGGCAGCAGCTATGTCCTTTAGAGAGAATCCTGACTTTGATACCTTTGAGGCAATTACTGCCTTGGGAATAGGAGAAGCCTTAGTATCGGTGCTGGATGAAGAGGGAATTCCCACAGTAGTACAGCGATGTAAAATTCTTCCTCCCCAAAGCCAGATGGGAGCATTAAGTGAGGTAATCCGGGAAGATGAAATCATTAATCATTTATTATACCCTAAATATACACAAGAATTAGACCGGGAATCTGCCTATGAGATTTTGGTAAAAAGAGTAGTAAAGGAGCAGGAAGAGGAAGCTGCACTAAAACAGCAAAAGGAAGAAGAAAAGGCGGCATTAAAGAGAGAAAAGGAAAGAGAAAAGGAAGAGAAGAAACGCCTTGAGGCAGAAGAAAAAGAGCTGGAAAAACAAAAACTGGCAAAGGAAAGAGAAGCCTTGAAAAAACAGGAGGCAGCAAAAAAAGCAGAAGAAAGGGAAGAAAAGGCAAAAGAAAGAAGAAGAAATACTGCCATTAAACGTGTAGCCAGTGCAGCCACAGGAACCATTGGAAGCGAAATTGGAAACCAGTTGGGAGAATCTGTGGGAGGAAAGTTTGGCAAGAAGCTTGGAGGAAATGTGGGAGCATCCATCGGACGAGGTATTTTAAGTAATTTATTCCGTCTATAGAAAAATAGTAACCGTTCAGCCATAAAGTAGGAAAACATTGCTAAAGCACAGTTTCCTCGCTTGGGCAGAGTGCTATATGCCAAAAAGATAGAAATACCGTTAGGGAAAATATGATATAAGATAGAGAAAAAGGGGGATCATCATGAGAACAAAAACAAAAGAAAAGAGCATTGCCCAGGGATTGGTAGCAAATCGGGATTATACATTAAGCTTATTAGTTTTACTGGGAATTGTAGGAATTGTAGGAAGCTTTATTTTGCATCGAGAACTGGTCAGTTTCCGTGAAAAAGAGGTACAAAATACAGAATATATCTGGGAGATTAGAAGAAATTTGAATGCAGAAACTAAGAGTTTGTTATCGGCTATGTGCTCCTCAAATATAAATGATATTGAGAATTATCTTACTTCTATGGAGGGAGATGTTGAACGTACCAATGAAATCTTTAGAGCATGGGAAGAAAGTCTGGGGAAGAAGGGAGCATTAAGTACTTATACTGCTTTATATAGTAAATTAAATGAAGGTCAGACTGCTATTAGTGCTATCCTTAGACAGACAGATAAAAAGGATGTGATGGAAGCCTTCCGTCTTTATGAAAGTGAATATCTTCCTGCAATGAATGAATGTATTGCGTTATTAGCAACTTTTGCACAGCAACAGGAAGCTAATATGGATAAAAAAGCCGGTGATTCCACTGCTGTATTTATTTTTACCATTGTTTCTATTATACTTTGTATTATTTATGCTATTGTAACGGCAACGATAAAGAATAAGAAAATTATTAAGCAGATTACGTTGCCTCTTGAAAAAATAGAAAATGCCGCGCAATCTTTGGCTGAAGGTAATTTTGATATTAGTATTGGTTATGAAAGTGAGGATGAATTAGGAAAAGTCTGTTCCAGTCTTGAGAAGAGCTTTTTGGTATTGAAAAATATTGTAGAAGAGATGGAGTATTGCTTTAAGGAGTGGGGAGAAGGAAATCTTTCTTTATTTCCCACAGGAAAGTTCCCGGGAGAACTGGGAAAAATTGAAAATTATGAAGAAGAGCTTATTCATAAGCTTAATGATACCTTCCATGATATCAGAAGCAGTGTAGAAACAATAGATATAGGAAGCAGTCAATTTACTCATGTTTCTCAGGAGTTAGCAGAGGGCGCAGCAAGACAGATGCAGGTAATGCAGACCATAAGTAATAATTTTTCAGATATTGTATCTCAGATACAGGATACTTCTCAAAAGGCAGAGGAAGCAGATGCTTTGGTACAAAAAACAAATACACTTGCTATGGGAAGTCAGGAAAAAATGAAGCAAATGTTGATGGCTATGGAAGATATTACGCAGATAACAGAGTCCATGAGCCGAATTATTGAATTAATTGATGGAATTGCATCACAGACCAATCTATTGGCTTTAAATGCAGCTATTGAAGCAGCCCGTGCAGGAGAAGCAGGAAAGGGCTTTGCTGTAGTAGCAGAGCAGGTTAAGGTTTTAGCACAGCAAACCTCGGATTCTGCAAAGGAAACTGCTGTTTTAATTGAAAAATCCTTAAAGACTGTAGTTGATGGAAATCAGATTGCCCAATCTACCAATACTGCCTTGGAAGAAATTGCAGGCTATATTGAACAGATATTAGGACTTGTAGATATTATTTCTGAAGTAGCACAAAAAGAAGCAGATGCTGCAACGGCAATTTCAGAAGATATTGAGACTGTTTCAGAAGTGGCGGAAAACAATTCTTCTACCAGTGAGGAAATTGCAGCCTCCAGTGAAGAGTTATCTGCTCAGTCTCAGGCACTGCATGATTTATTAGAAAGCTTTCAATTGACAAAGTAAGAGAATAAAAGAATGAAAAAATACGATATAATCGCATTGGGCGAATTGCTAATTGATTTTATCCAAGACGGAATTAGTGAACAGGGAAATTTGTTGTTTGAAGCTAATCCCGGAGGAGCTCCCTGTAATTTGTTGTCCATGGCTTCCAGGCTGGGACATAGTACTGCCTTTATCGGAAAAGTAGGAAAGGATTCTTTTGGAAAGCAGCTGCAGTCAGTATTGGAGCAGGAGGGAATTGATATAACCTATTTGTATCAAGATGAAGAAGTCCCAACCACTCTGGCCTTAGTTCATAGGTTGGAGGATGGGGAGAGAGATTTTTCTTTTTATCGAAATCCCGGAGCAGATATGCGATTGACAAAGAAAGAAATTCCAAAAGAAGCTATTGAAAACAGTAAAATTTTTCATTTTGGAACCTTATCCATGACTCATCAGGAGGTAAGAGAGGCCACAAAGAAGGCATTGGAAATTGCAAAGGAAGCGAGGATTATGATTTCCTTTGATCCTAATCTTCGTCCTCCTCTATGGGAAAATTTGGAGATTGCCAGAGAGCAGGTTTTGTATGGACTGACCTTTTGTGATATTTTGAAAATATCCGATAATGAGATTCAGTGGCTTACAGGAGAAGAAGATTATACCTTGGGAGTTCAATGGATTTTAGAAAGATATCAGATTCCTTTAATTTTAGTTTCCATGGGAAGAGAAGGAAGTCGTGCTTATTATAAGGGAGAAATGGTAGAGGTTCCTGCCTTTTTACAGAAAAATACCATAGACACCACGGGAGCAGGAGATACCTTTGGAGGCTGTATTCTTCATTTTATCTGTGAATACGGACTGGAGAATTTAACCAAAGAGCAATTAAAAGAGATACTTCGTTTTTCTAATGCAGCAGCAGCTATTGTGACCACAAGAAAAGGGGCACTTCGTGTGATGCCTACTAAAGAAGAAATTGAGAACTTAATGAAGTTATCATAATTAAAATACCGGGAAGAAATAGAGGTACTAAGGAATTCTTAAGTAATCTTTTCTTCCCGGTATTTTATAAAAATAGGAATTATTTATCACAGTTTTTTTATAAATTCATTTGGCCCTGAATAGTTAAAAATATATCCAATAAATATCCGTAGCCTTCCGCTTCCATTTTATCACGGGGAATAAAACGAAGGGCAGCACTGTTAATACAGTAACGGATTCCATTGGGGGATTCGGATTCTCCTGTAAATACATGTCCCAGATGAGAGTTGCCTGTACGGCTTCTTACTTCAATTCTTTTCATACCGTGACTGGTATCTAAATAATTTCTAACAGTGGGTTCCTCTAAGGGCTTGGAAAAAGCAGGCCAGCCGCAGCTGCTTTCAAATTTATCCAAAGAGGAAAATAGGGGCTCACCGGTTACAATATCTACATATATTCCTTCCTCAAAATGATTCCAGAATTCATTAGTAAAGGGAGCTTCTGTTCCACTTCTTTGGGTTACTTGGAATTGTTCTTCTGTCAGTTTGTTACGAAGGCTATCTTCTTTTGGCCTTGGGTAATGTCCGGGATCAATGCGAAGCTTGGATAATACCTGAATTTCTCTGGGAGAAATATGGCAGTAGCCGGTGGGATTTTTTATAAGGTAATCCTGATGATATTCCTCTGCAGGATAAAAATTAATGAGAGGACCTATCTCCACATGAAAGGCAGAATATCTGTCCTTTTCCAAAGCGGCAATCCGTTCTACTATTTCTTTACTATTTTCATCAGGATAAAAAATTCCGGTCTGATATTGAGGGCCCACATCATTTCCTTGTCTGTTTTTTACCGTAGGATCAATGACGTAAAAGTAGGCATAGAGAATGGCTTCCAAAGAAATTCTCTTTGGATCATATTCCACCTGTACTGTTTCCTTAAAGCCTGTGGTTTTGGTAAGTACCTTTTCATAGAAAGCATCCTCTTTTCCGGAGCCGTTGGCATAGCCGCTGACAGCATTTATTACTCCGGGAAGGGACTGCATCAGATGCTCCATTCCCCAAAAGCAGCCTCCTGCCAGATAGATTACATGCTTAGATTCTGTAAAATTCCCCTCTTGTTTTATTTCTGCATGGTTTGTATTGTTTGTTTTATGATTCATAGCATCTCCTTTTTAAAGGTTAATTATATTGTTTGCAATGATACTGAGGCAAAAAACTATTAATGAGTTAAAATTTGAATTATTTTTTACCCTAATCCTCTTGTAATTAGTATAGCCATAGAAGAGGGTATTCTTCAATAGAAATAGGTAAGAATATTGATAATAAGAAAAAGTGTAATTATAGAAAAAGCAGTATTTACCCTGCTGGGAGTGACTTAAAATACGGGTGCTGCCTGTAACAGGAAGATGGAGACTGAACTATCGCCTTTACAACTTAATAAATAATAATAATTTCTTGACAAATCCGTACATATACTGTATATATTAATATATACAGTATATGTACGGATTTTCTATTCAGAAGCAAAAGATAAGGCAGGAGAACATATGGGCATTGAAGTAAGAGAGTTAAATAAGAAAATTGGGACTTTCCAGTTAAAGGATATTACCTTTGAGCTTCCTTCCGGTTTTATTTGTGGCTTAATCGGAGAAAATGGAGCGGGAAAATCTACCCTTTTAAAAACTTTGATGGGGCTATATAAGATGGATTCAGGAAGATGCCTTTTAGAAGGTAAGGATTTATGGGAAAGAGAAAAGGAGGTAAAGAATAATCTGGGAATTGTTATGGAAGAATGTCTTTATGAGGAATATCTTACCCCAAAAAATCTAGGGAAATTATACGGTCCCTTATATACGAATTTTTCCTATACAGAGTATTGCAGTTTTTTGGAGCAGTTTCAGCTTCCCTTAAAGAAGAAAATTAAAAAGCTGTCCAAGGGAATGGCCATTAAGCTTCAATTGGCCTTTGCTTTGGCCCATCATCCTTCTATTTATTTACTGGATGAGCCTACAGCAAATCTGGATGAGGAATTTCGGAGTATATTTTGGGGTCTTATTTCAGAAGAAGCGGAAAAGGGAGCCACAGTGTTGATTTCCTCCCATTTGACAGAAGATTTGGATAAAAGAGCGGATTATATTGGCTATATAAAAAAGGGAGAATTATTATTTTTAAAGGATTGGGAAAATCTCCGGGAAAGCTTTTGGCTGTTAAAGGCAGAAAATTATAAGCTAAAACAGCTTCCTAAGGATAAGGTAATTGCCATGGAAGAAGGAGAATTTGGAGGTAGTGCTCTGATTCTTCCCTGGGGAGGAATTGATGAAAAGGAGTATAAGAGGGAGCACCTTGATCTTCGCAGATTAATGTATTATTTGCGTGATTATACCGAAAAAGTTTAAAAAGGATACAACGGTTTATAAGGGCAGTTAAAGGGAGTTGGAGCAAAGGATGAATAAATTATTGTTAAGAAAGCTATGGGAGGATAAGAAGGATTTGGTATTTATCTGGGGATTGGTTTTGATTGCAATTCCTATTGTATTTTTTATCATAAAAGTTTCTGATAGTATTCGTATATTTGTTATTAGTCAGATTATAGTATATAAAATGAATAAGAATTTATGGGGAAAAGTATTACGGATACCGGAGAATTTCTATCTTATTCCATTAAAACAGAAGGAATTAAGAGAGATAATATTTAAGGAGCTTTGCCTTTCTTGTGTAACAGAAACAGGATTGCTTCTTCTTTGGTTAGTATCTTCCTTTGGGATAGAGAGTATAATAGCTTATTTCTATGGACCTGTTTTATATGGGGTAGAAAATCTGCTGGAATTTAACTGGTGGAGAAGTGTAATATTGACATTAAATATTTTTTCGGTGGTGCATATTATGTACTACCATGATTAT
>JAFXGR010000146.1 GCA_017520155.1 Lachnospiraceae bacterium | reverse complement strand
GGTAGAGAAACAGGAAAAAAGAAAAGAAGAGGTACTTTCTGATGAAAAGATAGAAACAAAGCTTACTTTAAAGGAAGAAGAAACGGGAGTTACCTTTATTTATGGGAAGGAAAGCAGTGTGGAAGGTGAGTCTGCATACTATGAGATTAACCAGCTGCCTTTTCCCACCTTTTGGGGAGGGGAGGCATATTCGGTAATTACCCCCGAGGGAGACCTTTATTTAATTGACGGAGGCTTTCAGGGGGAAGATTATGAAAGAATTTCCTCCTATATTGAAGGACATGGGGGGAAGGTTAAGGGGTGGATATTAACCCATCCTCATATTGATCATATCGGTGCTTTTCTTGATTTTATGAAGGAAAACAGTCATAAGGTAGAAAAGGTATATTATTCTCCTTTTACAAAGGAATTTTTTGAAGAGGAAGAGGATCCTGATATTTATGCCGTTTTAAATAATCCCAATGCCATTCTTTTTTATGAATTTTTAGAGATAATGGAGCTGACAAAGGAAAAAACACAATATCAGCCCATGGTTGTGGGGGATCAGCTTTCTTTGGGGGAACTTACCTTAGAATGCTTTCATTCATTTGAACCAAATATCCATGATGTAAACGGTAATTCTTTGGTATTTACCATTACCTATAAGGATTTTTGCCTCTCTCTTACAGGAGATATGACAGAGGAGACCTTACAGTACATAGAAGAAAAGCTTACCGAGGAGAGTTCTTTTTTATCTCCTGATATTTTGCAGATTCCTCACCATGGATATATGGCGGGGATTGCTTCAGATGCCTTATATCAGCTGACAAAACCGGAATATGTTTTATTGGATTGTACCCATTATGAGTATATAAATAATAATGTAAATATTCAGGAGCATGTTAAACTTATTGAGGATCTGGGAATTCAGGTGATAAAAAGATTTGAAGCACCGGAGGGAAATAAAATAATCATCTATACACAATCTGACAGTAAAGAGACAGAAGGAGAATAGGAAGTTTGATTGCATATTTAAAAGGAATATTAGAGGAAGTAGGAGAAGATTATCTTTTGGTGGAAGTCAATAATATTGGCTATCAGGTAAAGGTATCCTTGCGGGTGATAGAAGGTCTTCCTGCTATAGGAAAAGAAATAAAAATTCATACCTATACTTATGTAAGAGAAGATATGATTGCTCTTTATGGATTTGGAAGCAAGGAGGATCTTAATATGTTTCTTCTTTTGCTGGGGGTAAACGGCGTAGGTCCCAAGGGAGCATTAGGACTTTTATCTGCTTTTTCTGCCTATGAGCTTCAAATGGCCATTATTTCCCAGGATGCAAAAACCATAGCTAAGGCACCGGGAATCGGGGCAAAAACGGCGCAAAGAATGATTTTGGAGTTAAAGGATAAGGTATCCTTGGAAGATACGTTAGAACAGATGGCAGGAGGAGTACAGGAACCGGTAAGTTTTGGAGAACTGGAGCGCAGTAAGGCGGAGGCTGTAGAGGCGTTAACCGCTCTTGGATATTCTTCTGCTGAAAGTATGAAAGCGGTGAAGGCAGTAAATATGACAGAGGACATGAATAGTGAAGCCTTGTTAAAAGCAGCCTTGAAACATTTGTTTTAAAAAAGTAATTAGTTCCATGGGAAAAGCTTAAGGAGGAAGAGTAGCCAATCTTTAGGATGTTTTCCACTGGTAATAATAAACAAAAAAAGGATGGAAGCTAAGTGGCACGAAGAATCATAGAAACAGAAATTATGGATGAGGATATTAAGATAGAAGGCAGTCTTCGTCCCCAAACCCTGGATGAATATATTGGACAGGCAAAGGCAAAAGAAAATCTAAGGATATATATTGAGGCGGCAAAACAGCGACAGGATTCCTTGGATCATGTTTTGTTTTACGGGCCGCCGGGACTGGGGAAAACTACCCTAGCCGGAATTATTGCCAATGAAATGGGAGTGAATTTAAAGGTAACCAGTGGTCCGGCCATTGAAAAACCGGGAGAAATGGCGGCTATTTTAAATAACCTTCAGGAAGGAGATCTTCTTTTTGTGGATGAAATCCATCGTCTGAACCGTCAGGTGGAGGAGGTACTGTATCCTGCCATGGAGGACTATGCCATTGATATTATGATTGGAAAGGGAGCAACAGCAAGAAGTATTCGACTTGATTTACCCAAGTTTACCCTGGTGGGAGCAACCACCAGAGCTGGCCTTTTAACCGCTCCTTTAAGGGATCGTTTCGGCGTAATTCATCGTTTAGAATTTTATTCCGTAGAGGAATTAAAGTTAATTATTCTACATTCTGCCAGAATCCTACAGGTGGGCATTGAAGAAAAGGGAGCTTTGGAGCTGGCCAGAAGAAGCCGGGGTACCCCCCGACTTGCTAACCGTATTTTAAAAAGAGTAAGGGATTTTGCCCAGGTAAAGTATGATGGTGTGATTACTGAGGAAGTGGCCAAAACTGCTCTTGATCTTTTGGACGTGGACAAAATGGGGCTGGATCATATTGACCGAAATATTTTATTTACCATGATTGAAAAATTCAGCGGAGGTCCTGTGGGACTTGATACACTGGCTGCTGCCATTGGAGAGGATGCAGGAACCATAGAAGATGTTTATGAACCTTATTTAATCAAAAATGGATTATTAAACAGAACCCCAAGAGGGCGCGTGGTAACGGAATTTGCTTACCGCCATTTAGGTCTTGAAATATAGGAATTGTTTCTATATAATGTTATTAACTATTCAGGACAGCAGAAATAGGGAATAGCAAGACAGTGTTTTTATAGAGGATAATCTTATGGCAGTGAAAACAGATGCAGAAGTAATTATAGCAGGAAAGGTGTTAACTCTTTGCGGATATGAAAGTGAAGAATATCTGCAGAAGGTAGCATCCTATTTAAATAATAAGCTTGCAGAATATGGTAAGCTGGACAGTTTCAGACGTCAGCCTGTAGATATGCAGAATATTTTAGTTCAGCTGAATATAGCAGATGATTATTTTAAGGCGAAAAAGCAGCTTCATGCTCTGGAAGAGGAAATTGATGCGAAAGAAAAGGAGCTGTATGAATTAAAGCATCAGCTTATTGCTACACAGATGAAGCTTGAAAGTACGGAAAAAAGTCTTAAGCTGGCTCAAAATGAATTGAATGATTCTGAGAAAAAGGTTATTCGCCTGGAAACAGAATTAAAGGATAATAAGACAAATAAAAGATAAATTTACAAAGGAGCTGTCAATGACAGCTCTTTTCATCTCAGTGGGATATTTTTCCTAAGAGATTTAGTCTGTTAAACAGAAGTAATAAGGACAAAAAAGAAAGGATACTATGGGAAAAAAAGTGGAATTACTGGCACCTGCAGGAAATTACGAAAGCTTTTTAGGGGCAATTAATGCAGGAGCAGATGCAGTTTATTTGGGAGGAGTTAAGTTCGGCGCAAGAGCCTTTGCCGATAATTTTGATGAAGAAACCTTAAAAAGAGCAATTTATTATGCGCATTTATTTGATCGTAAGGTATATTTAACCTTAAATACCCTGATGAAGCAGACAGAACTGGAGGAAATAGAAGAATTTTTTACTCCTTTTTATTTGGCCGGACTGGATGGTGTTATTGTACAGGATTTAGGTCTTTTACAATACCTAAGGGAACGTTTTCCCCTATTGGAGCTTCATATCAGTACCCAGATGGCGGTTACCGGTCCTTACGGAGTAAGAATGTTAAAGGAGGCAGGTGCATGTCGGGTAGTGCCTGCAAGAGAATTGTCTTTGGAGGAGATAAGGCTGTTAAAGAAAGAAGGTTTGGAAATTGAGACCTTTATTCATGGAGCCATGTGTTACAGTTATTCCGGTCAGTGTTTTTTCAGCTCCGTTTTGGGAGGAAGAAGCGGAAACAGAGGTAAATGTGCCCAAAGCTGCCGATTGCCTTATAAAGTAACCCTAAAGGGAGAGAAAAAAGCAGAAAAAGGAAAAAATAAATCCGGTGGTAAGGAAGAATATCCTTTAAGTTTAAAGGATATGTGCTCCATTGATTTGCTTCCTCAGCTGATAGAAGCAGGTATTGATTCCTTTAAAATAGAAGGAAGAATGAAAAGACCGGAATATGCAGCAGGAGTTACTTCCATTTATCGAAAATATATCGACCTGGCTTATAAGAATAAATTAAAGGGGATTACCATAGAGCCAAAGGACAGAGAGACTCTTACTTCACTATATATTCGAAGTGAGCTTCAGGATGGGTATTACCATCGTCATAACGGCAAGGAAATGGTAACCTTAGATAAGCCAAGCTACAGCCCAATCAAAGAAGAGGTGGCAAAAGAAATTTATGATACTTATGTAAAAACACCGAAAAAAGCAGGGGTAAAGGGATTTGTTTTCTTAAAGACAGGAAGCCCTGCCATGCTTCAGCTGGAGTTTAAGGATCAATATATCACGGTAGAAGAGGGAATGGTAGAACCGGCTTCTAAACGTCCCATGGAAAAAGCGGAGATTGAAAAACAGCTGAAGAAAACCGGAAATACAGACTTTGAATTTTTAGATTTATCCATAGAAATGGAGGGAAATATTTTTGTTCCCATCAAAGCCTTAAATGAACTTCGAAGAAAGGCCTTTGCACAGTTGGAGGAAGCATTGAAAATGCAAAGCTATGAGGAAAGAAAAAACAGCCTGCAGTTAATGCCGAAGACCCCACTGAAAGAAAAGGAAGTACTTGATATTCAACAGAAAAAAGAACTATTTATTTCTGTAGACAGCAAGGAGCAGTGTGAGTTGGCCCTTACTTATGAAAATATAGGCCGTCTTTATGTGGCTGGTGAATTGATTTTAGAAGAAGAAAGATTAAGAGAAAAGCTGAAGAAAAAAGGCAGGGATTGTGAAATCTGGGTAAAAATGCCTCTTATTTTACGAAAAGACAGCTATTCTTATCTGGAGCAGCTGTTAAAATTAAGTTCCTCCTTTGTAACAGGTATGCTGATTTCCAATCTGGAAAGCTATGCCTATTTAAAATACCATCATTATGAGGGGAAAATCGCCTTAAATCATCATGTCTATTTATGGAATAAAAAAGCCATTGAGTTTTGGAGTCCTTTGGCAGACTCATATCTGGCACCGATGGAATGTAATATTCATGAATGGAGAAGGTTGAGTAATCCTGATTTTGAATATTATTGTTACGGTAAAATTCCCATGATGGTAACTGCCAACTGTATTCGTTTGACAAAAGAATCCTGCAGAGGATACGGTGTTTCCTTTGAGGATCGAATTACAGACCGATACGATACAGATTTCAGAGTACAGACCAATTGTCACCACTGTTATAATGTAATTTATAATTCCGTTCCCTTATCTTTACATCAGTATGTGGAACAGATCGGCCCGTTAAAGGGAAAGGGAATACGACTGGAATTTACCACAGAAACAGCAGGGGAAATGAAGCCTGTTCTGGAACAGTATTTGCGATTTAGAGAAGGACAAGAGATGGATTTTTCTTTCTTAAAAGAATATACCACAGGACATTTTAAAAAAGGAGCATTATAAGATTCATGCAGCATTATATTGTAGAGTTTTCCAAGTATTTTATCGCTCTGTTTATGATATTCTATACCGTAGAATCCTTTCTGGCCCTTAGAAAAAAAAGAGAGGATGAAAGAAACGGTGTATATATCCGACAGGATATTTATATTTTCCTGATTCAGTTTTTTTCTTATTTATGTATGTGTTTAAAAACAGGGCAGATTGAGTATTTATTCTTTTATGCCTTTTTACAAATTGCGCTGTTTTCTACCCTTGTTTTATATCAGATGATTTATCCCAAGAATAATCGTTTACTGCTGAATCACATGTGTCTTTTACTTAGTATAGGATTCATTATGCTCACACGCCTTGACTTTGACAAAGCCATAAAGCAGTTTTTTATTGTTGCGGCAGCTTTGGGAGCCTCCCTTGTTATTCCCTTTTTTGTACATAAATTACGATTTATTAAGCATTTGAAATGGCTGTATGGAGCACTGGGCATAACTGCCCTGGGGATTGTTCTTGTGCTGGGACAGGTAACTCACGGTTCGAAAATCAGTTATACTGTGGCAGGAGTAACAATTCAGCCTTCTGAGTTTGTAAAAATAATATTTGTTTTTTTTATTGCCTCCCTCTTATACAAGGCAGCTACCTTAAAGGAAGTGATTCTTTCTGCCTTTATGGCAGCAATTCATATCTTGATTTTGGTAGCCTCTAAGGATTTGGGAAGCTCCCTGATCTTTTTTATGGGGTATTTATTTATGGTCTTAATTGCCAGTAAAAATTATCTCTATCTTTTAGCCGGTTTTGTCAGCGGCGGAGGTGCTGCAGTAGCAGGGTATTATCTATTCTCCCATGTTCGGGTTAGGGTACAGGCCTTTTTAGATCCCTTTTCCGTTATTGATAATCAGGGATTTCAGATGGCTCAGTCTCTCTTTGCCATCAGCAACGGCAAATGGTTTGGTACGGGGCTTTTTGAAGGTACTCCTGCAGATATTCCTTTTGTGGAGTCAGATTTTATGTTTTCTGCGGTGGCAGAAGAATTGGGAGGAATTTTTGCTGTTTGTATGATTCTTGTATGCCTCAATTGTTTTCTTGTGTTTTTAAAGATTGCCATGGAACTGGAAGATACCTTCTATCGTTTAGTGGCTTCGGGCTTAGGAGTAATGTATATTTTTCAGATTTTTCTTACCGTGGGAGGGGGAATGAAATTTATCCCTCTTACAGGGGTAACCCTTCCTCTGGTAAGCTACGGAGGAAGCAGTGTATTAACTACTTTGATTATTTTTGCAGTGATGCAGGGATTGTTTATGATTTATTACACAGAAGAAAAACAACGGAAAAAAGAAGGTAAGACAGGAAACAGGAGGGGAGAAAAAACAAAAAATTATGTGGAAGAATGGGATGAAGAAGCTTAAAAAAGCAGAAAAAGAGAAAAAAGTAAGCAATCGTGAGCTTTGGTTTACCGGAATATTTTTTTCTCTGATTTTTCTTGGGATGATTGGTTATTACGTTTATTATGTTCAGGAAAACGGCAGGGAGATGATTAATAACAGCTATAATACAAGACAGCATCTTTTAACGAAAAAAAATTACAGAGGAAATATTTATTCGGCAGATGGAGAAATATTGGCAGAGACAATTTTACAGCCTGATGGCAGTGAAATCAGAAATTATCCTTATGAAAAGCTGTTTTCCCATGTAGTAGGTTTCTCTACCAAAGGGAAAACGGGAATTGAGGCAGAGGTTAACTCTTATCTCATTAATTCCGGGGTAAGTCTCAGTACACAAATTGAAAATGAGGCTGCAGGAACAAAGAATCCGGGAGATGATGCTTATACCTCCTTGAATGTGGAATTACAGAGAATTGCCTCTAAATCCTTGGGAGTATCCAAGGGAGCAATTATTGTAAGCAAGGTAAAAACAGGAGAAATTCTGGCCATGGTTTCCAAGCCTGACTTTAATCCCAATACCATTGTACAGGATTGGCAGGAGTATCTGGAAGATGAAGAAAGTTCTGTTTTATTAAATCGTGCAACCCAAGGAATTTATCCTCCCGGCTCAACCTTTAAAATTGTTACTTCTCTGGCCTACCTGCGTGAGCATCAGGGAAATTATCAGGACTATTTTTATAATTGTATCGGTTCCTATCGTTATGAGGACAGTAAAATAAGATGCTATCACGGCACTGTGCACAACAGTGTAGATTTTATTACCTCTTTTGCTAAATCCTGCAATTGTTCCTATGCTAACATGGGGCTTGGCTTAGATCGGGGGATTTATCATGATACCATTATGGATTTAGGCTTTAACCAGCCATTACCTGTAAATTTTAATTATAATCAAAGTAAGCTTGTGGTAGATGAGACTATTTCCGGTGATGATATGATCCAGATTTCCTTTGGACAGGGAAGTGTACAGATGACCCCTCTTCATTTGCATCTGATTACCAATGCAATTGCGGCTAAAGGGACACCCATGAAACCTTATCTTGTAAATAAAATTGTATCCAAGGACGGGAAGGTAATTGAAGAATTTTCTCCCAAGCCCTATAAAGCCTTGATGACAGAAGAGGAGGCCGGGACCCTTACCATGATGATGGAACAGGTGGTGGAAAAGGGAACAGGAAGCCGGTTAAAGGGATTATCTTATTCTGCAGCAGGAAAAACAGGCTCTGCGGAATATAATCTGGTAAAGGAAGATTCTCATGCCTGGTTTACCGGCTTTGCACCGGTAGAAGATCCGGAAATTTCAGTAACTATTATTGTGGAAAGAATCGGTTCCGGAGGAGATTATGCAGTTCCCATTGCCAAACGATTGTTTGATGAATATTTTAGTGTAAACTAAATCTTGCCTATTACCTCGAAGTGTTTTATACTATAACTAGTATATGTGTTCCTGGAGATGGAACAACACACCAAAGGGGGAGGAATTGCTATGATTGAAGCAACCAGCTGCGGCGGTGTGGTTATTTTTCGAGGCAAGATTTTGCTTCTTTATAAAAATTTTAAGAATAAATATGAAGGATGGGTCTTGCCAAAAGGTACGGTAGAAAAAGGAGAGGATTATAAGGATACTGCTTTACGTGAGGTAAAGGAAGAATCCGGGGCAACCGCTTCGATTATTAAGTATATAGGAAAAAGTGAATATACTTTCAATGTACCAGAAGATACTGTAGAAAAGGAAGTTCATTGGTATTTAATGATGGGCGACAGTTACTACAGTAAACCACAGCGTGAAGAATTTTTTGTTGATTCCGGCTTTTACAAATATCATGAAGCCTATCATTTGTTAAAGTTTGCAAATGAGCGCCAGATTTTGGAAAAAGCTTATCAAGAGTACTTATCGTTAAAAAGGAGTAATCTTTGGGGAAGCAAGAAATATTATTAAGAGGCGGTTTTCGCCTCTTTTGTTCGCTTAAGGAGAGAGAACAGGATGAAGTTTCACCATCATCTTTATTTAGGAAGTGGAATAAAAAATAAAGAAAAAATCATCCGTAAGTTAAAATACGGAGCGGGAATGAGAAATATTTATGTTATTTCCCTTTCTCGGGGAAGAGATCAGTTAGACTGTACCCATTGCTGTTATTTAAAACAGCGAAAACTTAGAAATCATTTAGGATTGGTGGTAGGTCTTGCCAATGGTCAGGAGGAAATGACAGAAGTAGTAATTCAGATGCTGAAGGATTGCTATGAAACAACAGGAACGGCAAATATTAAAGAATTTCTTTTAGAAAGGGTTGTATCAAAGGTATGAAAGAATTGACACTACAGATTCTTCCTTGGATATTCTTTCTGCTTTTGTTTATCCTTTGCCTGGTGATCGTTCTTTTGTTGGTGGTATTGTTTGTGCCTATCCGTTATCATATTCATGGAGAGGTTAAGGAAAAAATACCTAATGTTAAAGGAAGGGCAAGATGGCTTTTGGGTATAGGAAAGGTGGATTTTTCCTATGATGAGAGTTTTTTATTACAGGTTAAAGTTCTGGGGAAAAGCCTTTATCAATATCCGAAAACGAATAAGGAAAACCTTAATAAAGAGAAAACAAAGGAAGATGGACCAAAGGACTGTCCTAAACCTTCTAACCCTGTTTTTCCCTTACAGGAAAAGCCCCGGGATAAGGCCAAGGATGTTCCTCTAGAGATAGTATCTGCAGAGGAAGTTTTCACAGAAGATGTTTTAAAAGAAAGTCAAAGGGGTGACCATTCTCCTTTTGAGCATAGAAAAAAAGGACGAAAAAAGAAAAGAAAAGAGAAAAAAACG
>JAFXGR010000145.1 GCA_017520155.1 Lachnospiraceae bacterium | reverse complement strand
TGTTATTGCCCTCTTTATACCTTCGAGAGATGTCCGGGAAGTTATGTTATGCTTAATGATAAAGGTTTGCTTAGAAAAGATTGCAGTAAATGCACCTTTCCCCATAATTCGGATAATTTTAATAAAGTACTTGATTTTATTTGCTTAAACGAAAAATAAAATATATCTATTTCGGGAATGCTTATACTTCAAGCGCACAAATTTCAGTTCTACGGTGCATTTATTTTTAGTGAAATGCTGATTGATGTAATTACTGGTTGTGCTATAATATCCTCATGGCAACACTTTGGCAACAGAAAATCAGTAAGCCAAAATAAAATGTGCAAATGAAGTAAAATATCGGTAGATTCCAAACTAAACTTAAACAAAAGAGTTTAAGTAAAAGTAACAACTTGCCGAGTTTGAATAAGGTGTAATTTGTTAAATGGCAAAGTCATTTATTCTGAAAAGAGAAAATGTCTTAGCTTGACAAAAGAATAAAAATAAATAATAGGCCTTGAAATGAGTAAACAAAAAACTTATTTCAAGCTCTATTTTTATCGCCATTGAAAGTGATAGAAATCTTGCAAATACTGATGTTTCAGAGGTTATCGATAATCATAGTATCTCTTTAAATAATCTAATTATATTGCTCCCAATCATTTATATATGATTAGAGTATGGAGGATAAATAACAATTGTATCCACTTCAGATGATAAAAGATATGGAAATGAATAAGGCATTGTGAGATATAAATTATTACAAAAAATGGAGATAGAGGAGTAGTTATTAGCAGAAATAATCATTGCCTTAAACGTTGTCGTTTTATAAAAAAATATGTGATAAAATGATAAAAAATATACTACAAGGATGTACATTGATAATTAAATATAGCTATAAAAATGAGGATAAACAGATGTGAGAGGAGAGATATCGGATGCCGCTTAAAATATTAAAACAGATAGAACGACAACTTATTTTGTATGATATTTTTCTTCAAACAAATAGTGAAGATACCCAAATGTCAACGATAACATATCATCTCCCGGGAATAAATGTAAGGACCTTACAAAGAGATATTTAAGATTTAACAGACGCAGGTGTTCTTCAGGTTTATTTTTCAAGAGATAAAAATGCTTATATTAATTATGAAAGAAGGATATTACGAGACTGTAAATGACAGCTGGGGAGAAACACATTTAAATTTTTGTTTTGCATATCCCGGACTTGAAATAGGAAACAGCGTCATAACTAAAATTAAAATTGCCACCTTTGATAGTGTGAAAGGTGAAAATATGGAACCAATGTATGCGTTTATGAGGCTTCTTTTTTATTAGAACTTCATTTGTGCATCTTATCTTCGGTAAAATGCAACTTACATAAGAAGATATTGTTACGACACTTAAGAAGCATTATAGTTGTAAATAACAAAAGAGAAAACCTGTAGAGGGGATAAGTATGCTGATAAAAATATTAAAAATTGCCCGAACTGAGCCGGAGGAGTTACAAATAAGGTGTCATGAAGAAACAGAGGAAGTAAAAGATATTGTGATGTTTGTGAAATCCAGACAAGGAAAATTAACCGGAATCTTTGAAGGACAACAATATGAAATTCCTGTGGCAGATGTATATTATATCGAAACGGTGGACAATGCTGTTTTTATTTATGGTCAGAAAAATGTGTATGAAGCAAAACAAAAATTGTATGAGCTGGAAGGGATTTTAAAAGATAAGTATTTTTTAAGGGTTTCAAAATCACTTATTCTAAACCTTATGAAGATAAAAGCTATTAAGCCGGCGTTAAATGGAAGATATTCTGCAATATTACATAGTGGAGAAGAAGTTATTATTTCCAGAAAGTATGTTGCACAATTAAAATGTGCGTTGAAAGGAGAGATGTTTTAATGAGGGGAAAAGAATTGATTCGAGACATGATAAGTACATATTTTATGCTGACAACAATGATTTTAGTGGTAATGACAGTGTTGGGAACATATTTTATGCCGGAAGTGAGATTCGGATATAAGGAATTTGAAGCACCTTTAACCTATGCCGCATGGGGAACGCTTCCCAGCATTGTCTTGTATGCGAAGAAAGAACTTACCATGAAACAAATGTTGGTTCGAAAAATTATACAACTTATTCTGATCGAGGTAATTGTTTTGGTAGTAGCACTTCCTGCAGATATAATTGATCGTGGGAATAGTGCTCTTGTTATATCACTGATAGGCTGTGTTTTTGTCATTTATCTTTTGACCCATATAATAGAGTGGTATCAGGATAGTGTAACTGCAAAAAAAATGACGGAAGAACTTTTGCTTTTTCAGGAGAAATATAAACAGGAATAAACGTGTTAGAAACAGTAAATTCATTTGGTGAGAAGTCAAAATCAGGAAATCCAAAGGATTTTCGAGTATGGCTATGAATAGTTTATTAACAGGTAACCGGAGAGAGGATGGGAGATATAATGAAAACAATAATTCATGATTTGGATGAATCTTATGATTTACTATTTAAGAAAAAATATGAAAATGTTATTTTTGCCAACGGTAAGTATGCACCATGTCAGGGATGCTTTGGCTGTTGGACAAAACATCCGGCACAGTGTTATTTGAAAGATGCTTTGCAAACAGTATGTCGACAGATTGGTAAAGCAGAGGAGTTAATAATTATAACAGAAAATTGTTATGGAGCTTATAGTCCGGCAGTAAAAAATGTATTGGATAGAAGTATTGGCGTTTCCACTCCTTTTAGTACATACCGAGGTAAGCAGATGCATCATACCCTGCGTTACGGAAGAAAGGAAAAACTTACAATATATACTTATGGTCATATAACAAAAGAGGAAGAGAAAACCTTCCGTTATATGCTGGAGAGAAATGCTATTAATTACGGATTTAGAGAATTTGAATTTCACTATTTGGAAAATTTAAAGCAGTTGGAGGAGATGGAATGATGAAAACGGTATTGATCAATGGAAGCCCTAAAAAGAGATTAAGCGTGTCCTCATATCTTCTTGGAATTGTAGGACTTTTAGTTAAAGGAGAAGTAGTAAAAGAGCAGGTGCGTAATTCGGGAGATTATGAACGTATATTGAACAGTCTGGTAGATGCAGATAATGTTGTTTTTGGCGTGCCGCTTTATGTTGATGGTGTTCCTTCTCATATGCTGGCATTTATGAAAGAGATGGAAAAATTTTGTGTAGAAAAGAAAATTCGGCTGAGGCTGTATGTGGTTTCCAATGGTGGATTTATTGAAGGAAGTCAGAATAAAGCATTAATGCAGATCTATGAAAATTTTTGTAAACATTGTGATTTTGAATGGCATGGCGGTGTAGGTATTGGCGGTGGTGTTATGCTTAATGTGATGAGGATTATGTTTTTTGCATATGCAGGTCTGTTTGTACTGAATACAATAACAGCAGGACTTACTGCAGCATTGCCCATTTTTGCAGAGCAGTTGTTTGTCATTTTGTTTTTCAGTTGTGCCGCCATCCTGTATTGTTTGCGCATGGGATTTGCGGTTAATAAAGGTGCAGGTTATGGAGTAAAATTTACCCGTATACTTTTACCCTCTTTTTTATTTATTTTGGCAGCAGATATTTTCTTTGTCATCATTTCCATATTCCAAGGCGGAATTTTCAGAGGATGGCTAAAACGAAAATAGGAAAAGGGGTAGATGAGAATACTTGTAGTGGCAAGAGACAAGGTGCTACTTTTCAGACCCATGCCAATCACTTGCTGATTGACATGAGGAGAAGACCTAAAAATAGCATGGAATCTGCCCTACCGATGAAAGCAGTATTTAAATGGGCAGATTCTTTTACTGTTGGCTGGCATGCTGGTGAACAGTAACACAAGGGTTTACGTTATAATAAAAAAAGTATATTATCTGTTGACATAAAAAATACAGTATGATAGTATCGCCATAAGAAGAAAGGCACATTTAGTGTAGGGTGAGGGAATGATTAATAGATAGTTTAATTTAAGTAAGACACATATTGTGATTGAACCTGTAGAGAATAGGTTTATTTTGTGTACGCTTAAGTTAGATTATCGCAAGAGACATTTCCTTTATTTTTCTGAAAAAAGAAATAAATAAGGGTGTATTTAGCGAGTCTGTTTTTGCGTATGCAAAAACAGACTCATTTTTTGTATTATGGAAAAGTTTTTCCTATGATATAGAAAGCGCTTGGTTAGTTAAAGCATTTAAAAAGGAGGAGTTTTATGTTACAGATAAAAAATTTAAGTTTAACCCATAAAAAAGACCTTCGAGTAATTATTAATGATTTTAACCTTGTACTAAATGATGGAGATAAGGCGGTTATCATTGGAGAAGAAGGAAACGGAAAATCAACATTAATGAAATGGATATACGATCCGTCACTTACAGAGAGTTACACAGAAGGGGAGGGGAAGAGAATAATAAGTAACGAACGTCTTGGCTATCTTCCCCAGGAGATGCCTGATGAAGATAAGAAAAAAACCATATATGAGTATTTTACTGAAAAAGAAATATTTTGGGAGAAAACACCTAAAGAAATATCTGTTATTGCGAGAAAATTCGGAATGAAAAGTGATTTTTTTTACAGCAGCCAGATAATGGGAAGCCTTTCGGGAGGTGAAAAAGTGAAAACACAGCTTATGCGGCTTTTTGTTCAAGATGTTTCGGTACTGTTACTGGATGAACCTTCAAATGATATTGATATTGGAACACTTACTTTATTAGAAAAAATTATAAATGACTGGAAGCATATTGTGCTTTTTATTTCTCATGACGAAACATTAATAGAGAGTACTGCCAATGTGGTAATACATATGGAGCAGATTATGCGCAAAACAAAAGCAAAATATACTGTAGCAAAGCTACCTTACAAAAGATATGTGGAGGAACGTCTTCAGAAATTTAGGATTCAGGAAAAAAGAGCATTATGTGATCGCAGGGAGAAAAAAATTCGGGATGAAAAGTATCAAAGAGTGGTGCAGAGTGTTCAACATGCACTGGAAAATTGTTCCAGACAAGCTCCTTCTCAAGGGAAAAACCTGAAGGATAAAATGCATACAGTTAAGGCAATGGAGAAAAGATTTGAAAAGGAAGATGAAAAAATGACACAAATGCCGGAGCAGGAAGAGGAAATCTTTTTCAAATTAGGAGACAAAAACTCAGCTATTCCTGTAGGAAAAACAGTACTTGAATATGAGCTTTCAAAACTTATGACTTTGGATGGAAAAAGAATTTTAGCAGAAGGAATCTATTTAAAAATAAAAGGTTCAGAAAAAATCTGTATTACAGGAATTAACGGTGCGGGGAAAACTACCCTATTAAAAAAAATAGTAGAAGAACTTTCAAAGCGGAATGATATTAAGAGGGAATATATGCCGCAAAATTATGAAGATTTACTGGAACTGGATGTTACACCGGTGGACTATCTTGATAAAACAGGAGATAAGGAAGAAAGAACAAGAATCAGAACATATCTTGGTTCGCTTAAATATACCCCGGATGAAATGAATCATCCTATTGGGGAGTTATCTGGTGGACAAAAGGCAAAAATATTTCTTTTGAAGATGAGCTTAAGTGGTGCAAATGTGATTATTCTGGATGAGCCTACAAGAAATTTTTCTCCCTTGTCCGGTCCTGTAATAAGAAAATTAATTCGGGATTTTCCGGGTGCTGTCATTAGTATTTCCCACGACAGAAAATATATTGAAGAGGTCTGTGATAAAATTTACCGGCTCAATGCTGAAGGTTTGCAGCTGATGGATAAGTAAAATGAAAATCTTCAAGGTCACATTCATTTTGTTGAAAACCAGTAAAAATATTGATGTGGCCTGTAACAGGAAAATATAAGGCTAAATAGTTATCTATGTGGTAAAAGAAGATAAAGGAGAAGATGGATGAAATTAACAACTCTTTGCTATATTGAGCAGGATGAATGCTATTTAATGCTTCATCGTACGAAAAAAGAAAAGGATGAAAATCATGATAAATGGATTGGAGTAGGCGGAAAGTTTGAAGAAGGGGAAAGTCCTGAGGAGTGCCTTCTTCGAGAGGTAAAAGAGGAAACAGGACTGACTCTCACCCGATATCAGTTTCGTGGAATTATAACCTTTGTATCTGATGAATGGGGAACAGAGTATATGCATCTTTTTACGGCAGATACCTATGAAGGAATCCTTAAGGAATGTGAAGAGGGAGAACTGGTTTGGGTTCCCAAGAAGCAGATAAATAATCTTACTCTATGGGAAGGCGATAAGGTGTTTTTGCAATTATTAAATGAGAAACATAATTTTTTCACTTTAAAATTACGGTATGAGGGAGAAAAACTTGTAGAAAATCAAGTGAAAATTTATGAACCTTTTTAGGGAAATATCCTAGTGCAACGGTTTTAAATTAACTATACCATATCACATGCCTATTTTCCTGATAGCAAAGATTCAAAAATCCTCAGCGTAGCCCGCTACACCTACGTTTTTTGAACTTCACTCTCAGAAAAATATTCTATGTGAATGGTATAGTTATTTAGAAACCGTTACACTAGGAAGAGAATTGGTAATCATAAGTTTCCCTTACTGAAAGAATAAGTTAATAAAACTAAAAGTGGATAACAGATGTACTTACACACCCAAAGGAGAGAAAGAAGATGAAAGAGAAGATTGTTGTTGAAGTTTGCTGCGGAAGCTATTATGATGCCAAGGAAGCAATACTGGGTGGGGCAAAAAGGATTGAGTTAAACAGTGGATTGTGGATGGGAGGACTTACCCCTACTACGGCCACAATGAAAATGATACGAAAAGAGTTTCCCCAGCTTAAGGTAATTGCCATGGTGCGTCCAAGAGGAGGAGGCTTCTGTTATAAAAAAGAAGATGTGGCAGTAATGATGCAGGAGGCAGGAGAGTTGCTTGATGCAGGAGCAGACGGCATTGCCTTTGGTTTTTTGAAAGAAGACAAAAGTATCAATACAGAAGATACAAAAAATATGGTAAAGCTGATCAAAAGCTATAAGAAGGAAGCTGTATTCCATAGAGCCTTTGATTGCTTGGAAGATTGGAAAATGGGGATAGAGCTGTTGATAGAAAATAATGTGGACAGAGTACTCACCAGTGGTTTGGCAAAAACAGCATGGGAAGGAAAGGAAATAATAAGAGAACTGCACTATCAGTGGGGAAACCAAATCGAAATTTTGGCAGGAGGAGGAATAAGTGCAGATAACCTGAGAAAGCTTTTGGAAGAAACAAAAGTAAAACAGATTCACAGCTCCTGCAAAAGTTGGTGCATAGATCCCACGACCATGGGCAGAGAAGTTTCCTATGCCTACGCCCCGGGAGAAAAAGAAATGATGTATGATGTGGTGGAACAGCGTCTGGTGAGAAAATTAGTACAGCAAGTAATAAATTAAGGGTATCTTAGGGTTGATACTATAGAATATAGTTTATCATTTTAAGATATTATTGTACATAATAAGGCTATCTCTTTAATTCTTTTTTATGGGTTAGGGCATAATAAAAAATATATTGCTGCATAATTCCGGCAGCATCTTTATATTTGGGGAAAGGATTTTTTCCCTTGTATTCCTGTTCAATCACTTTTTTAATCCAGGTATCTACAGGAGCAAGGCGGGTACGACCGTAAGCAAAAAGACAAATACAGTTACTTACCTTGTCTCCTACACCGGAAATTTGTTTTAAGGTTTCAAAGACTTTTTTATCTGATCTAAGATAAAGGTCTTGAAGGTCAATGATTCCTTCACTGACCTTTGCGGCAGCATCCACCAGATAGGGAGCACGATAGCCCAGTTTATGGTTACGCAGATCCTCCTCAGTGGCAGCGGTGAGCTCGTGGGCAGTGGGAAAAGTATAAACCTCTTCGTAGGCTGTTACTATTTTATTACCGTAGTGAGAGGAAAGAGCCTCCACACAGGCCTTAATAGAGGGAATTGTTTTTTGCTGGGAAATAATAAAGGTAATAATCATTTCCCAGGGATCCTGTTTTAAAATACGAATCCCTAATCCTTCTTTAGAAGCCGCCTGCAAATATTTATCGCGGACACCAATACGGCTTCGTACCTGGCTGTAGCTTCTATCCAGATGAAAATAAGGATGCCATAAGCTGTCCCATTCTTCCTGAGAACAGCTGATTTCATAATTTTCTTCATCTAAGGGGCGAATATAGACCACTCGGTCTTTAGTAATAAAACGAAACATACCGTTATCAAATTCCCTTACTCGAAAGCATTGACCGCTGTCTGCAATTTTTCTTAAATTAAAATCATCTTCAATTCTGATTATCATCGTAAATTCCTATATCCTTTTTTATCAAATTCTTTGTAAATTATAAAAGAAAAAAGAGCGGTATACAAGATAAGATTTACAAAATAGAACGTATGTTCTATAATAAAAGTTAAGGAATAGGATAACTATTTAGAAAAGAAGAGGATTTAGAACAGAAAAAATAGGTTAAAGGATTAGGAGGAGCAAAATGGAAGGAATAATTTATCAGGGAAAAAAGTTGGATGTAATCTGTCAGCATACCAGAGAAGGAAGGATTATTCCCATGAAAATTCGATTACAGGATGAAGATGGGGTTTTTCAGGAATATTTGATTAAATCTTATAAAGATGTGACACAGCATAGCACAATTCAGCAGTCGGAGGGAATTTTTGCCAGAGGCTTCATTTGGACCTTTGAATGTAAGATTATTGTTTTTGGACAGCTGCGGCCTATTCGACTTCAGTATAACAGCCATGAGAATTTATGGAAATTACTGTAGATATTTTTTACAAAGTAAATACGCCCTACAAAGTAGGGCGCTTTAGAGGGGGATAAAGTATATATAAAAAAGGTGATACTAGCATTACGCATGTATCAATAGGGTTCAAGTGATTCGCATTTGCGATTCACTTTACAAGTATAAGATAACAAAAGATTATAAAGAAAAATGAAAGAAAATTCTAAAGAATTTCTAAAGATGAAAAAAATTTGCAAAATAAAATCATCCTTAAAAAAAGGGAGTATTTTATCTTTTGATCTTCTTTTTGGTGATGTAAGAGAACAAAGAATGTAATAATTTATAACCGTTCAGCAATAATCAACATACGATTGAATGATTATAAAAAAATAACAAAGAATATAAAAAAATCAGTCGGCATACACCGACTGATTTTTTTTGAGATAGGGTTCAATGGTATATTTATTCTCGCGATGGGAACCAAAGGACTGTAAAGCCATCTGGTTGGAAAATACCGCGAGGGTCACACACTTTGTAGCTTATTGTAAAGTATGTGACTTTATAACAGGAATAGTGAGGCTACTCCTACTATAACCGATAGTGATACCAGGCTCTTGGCCAAAGTAAACTTGTAATGGAATTTACCGATAATTTCAATAGTAAAGGAAAGAACGGTAAGTGTTCCGATAATCCAAGGCACCGGGTATAAAGTAAAATATTCATGCGATAATCTTTCTATATTCAGGAAGGTTACCAAAAATCCAACACCTATCATAAGATAAAAAGCAAATTTTTGTACCTTAACCTGTCTCGCAAAAAACAGGAGAAACGTTCCAAGTACACTAATCATAGCTAATATAATGAATAGGAGCAAGAAGGAAAGTAAAGCGTCCATAATGCATCCCCTTTTCTCTTCGCTGTCTCTTGTCTATGTAGGAAGTATAACAACGAAATATGAAGAAAAAGGTAAGAATTTTATGAAGATTTCTGAAGAAGAAAGAGGGTAATGATAATTTCAAAAGTATCTTCCAAATCAAATACCTGAATGTTTCCTCCAAAGCCTTCTACAATGCGGCGAATGCTTTCCAACCCGATTTTGTAGCTCTCTGTAGCCGGATGAGGAGAGTGTTTTTCGTTTTTTTGACGAAGTACAAGATAATTATCCTCTTCATAAACGGTAAGAACTACAGGGGCTCCTTTTTTGGCATACTTATGGATATTGGAAATTAAATTATCGGAGATACGCTGGAAATCCTGAATACAATATTCTCCCGTAAAGGAAGGACAATTGTGAATATTGATTTCACAAGGATAGTATTCACCTACGGTTTCTTCAAAATCATAGGCTAATTGTTCAATTAAGAATCGGCCGTTTTCAATAAAAATTAATTTTCGCTCTGATTTATCTAAAAGCTGGTTGGTTAAAAGTTTAATCTGCATTCCCTTTTTATTCATTAGGGACAGATATTCACGAATTTCCTCAGGATAGGCTTTAGCATTTTTATTCAGATATTCAGTATAGGATAAAATAGAAGTAAGAGGAGTGCGAATATCGTGAGAAAGAGCACGAATCAGTGCTTCCCGCTCCTGCTTCATATTTTCCTCCTTTTCCTTAAGCTCCCGTTCCACCCGTGCCAGATAGTTAATACTTTCTGCCAGCTTGGTAAGTTCATTATTTCCTTCAATGGGAACCTTGTGGGCCATGTGATTGGTACGCAGCATTTCCACCCCTTGAATAATATCATCCAGATAAAGAAGCTTTTGTCCGGTAAGAAATAAAAAAAGAAAAACGAATAAAAATACACTGGCAATAAGACTGATATTTCCGATCCAGGGAGTAATATTAATAATCTGCATGGTAACTTCATAGGAGGAAAATCCCTGTTTAATATAGTATCCGGAGGCAATAGAACGAACCATAAGGGTAACAATACTGTAAAAAATACCGGATACAGAGGCAGAAATACATAAAAGTCCCAATAATTCCTGGGAAAGCTTTTTATACTTTAAATGTTTTCTTCTAATCGACATAATATCCTCTACCCCAGGCAGTCTTTATATATTTAGGATTTCTTGAGTCATCCCCTAATTTTTTTCTGATGTTTTTAATATGTACCATGATAGCACTGTCACCCACGGCTTCTTCTGCCCAGATACTTTCATAAATATTATCCAGGGAATAGATTTTTTTCTTGTGAGTTACAAGAAGTTCAATAATTTTATATTCTGTATAAGTAAGGGGAATCATTTCTCCGTCCTTCATAATGGACTTGGAATTTAAATCCAGCATAAGATCCTGGAAGGCAAGAAGATGATCCGGAGTAGAAGGCTCGGTACTCAAAGAAGAAGAAAGACCGCTTCTTCTCAAAATAGCCTTAATTCTCATGAGTAATTCTCCGTTGGAAAAGGGCTTTACGATATAGTCATCGGCACCGGTGGAAAATCCCATGATTTTATCACTTTCTCTGGAATATGCAGTTAAAAAGATAATGGGTGCCTGGGTAGTCTTTCGCAGCTCAGAGGCAGCCATAAAGCCGGTCATAACAGGCATATTTACATCCAGAATATAAAGATCCACATCCTCGTTAGAAAGCTCCAAGGCTTCTTTGCCGTTGCAGGCTTCCAAAACATGATAACCATCACCGGTTAACAGCATTTTAAGAATCTCTCTGATTTCAGTTTCGTCATCTGCAATTAAGATACATTTTTTATTATTTTTCATAACCCCACCTTTTCTTTAGCTACTTTTAATTAAACATGATATAATGATTATACACCAAAAAAGAGGGATATGCTATGCAGATTAAGTTTTTAAGAATTAAAAATTTTAAGTCCATTAGGGAAATGGAAATAAACGATATTGAAAATTGTCTTATTCTTGTGGGGAAAAATAATACGGGAAAAACGGTGGTTTTGGATGCTATTCGTGCCATTGCCGGAAACTATCAAGTACAGGAAACAGATTTTAATGAGAAAAAGCAGAATATTCAGTTTGATGTTGTCTTGGAAATTACGGGAGAAGATCTGCGCCTGCTTCATAATGATAAAAGAGTAAGTGGAATGAAAAATTATCAGGCATGGTATGAGGAATTTCAAAGGAAGCTTCCCTGTTACCGTCAGGGGATTCTTGCCTTTAGCTGCGTAATCAATCAAAAGGGGACTATTCGCTATGAGGATGGATACGAAAAGCATAATCCCTATCTGTTAGAGATTTTCCCCAAGATTTATTATATTGATACTGCAAGGAAGGTAAAAAATTTCCAGGAGGATTTTTTTGTTTGGAGACAATCAGAGGAGGTACAGCGGCTTAGAGATAACCTCTGTATTTTTGATACCGCAAAGCAGTGCAACCAATGTTTTCAATGTATTGGCTTAATTAAGCAAAAAAAACCAGAGGAGCTTACTCTGCAGGAGACAGCTCTTTTACTGGAATATAAAATGTATCAGCTGAATCTGGAGGAAATAGCAGAAAAAATTAACAGAAAATATAGGAAAAACGGCGGAGCTCAGGAGCTTCATTTTGAGCTGGACTGCAGCTGGAATGAGATGCTGGCAGTGAAAATACAGGCCAGAGATAAAAAGCTGGGCCATAAAAGTCCTGTGGAACAGTTGGGAAATGGGATGAGAAGTATTTATATGCTGTCCCTTTTGGAAACTTATATTGAGGAAGAAAAGTCTATTCCCAGTATTATTATCGTGGAATATCCGGAGTTATTTTTACATCCCTCCTTACAGAAAACGGCCAGTAAAATTTTATATCGCCTATCCAAAAAGAATCAGGTGATTTTTACCACTCATTCTCCCAATATGGTATCTAATTTTACCAGAGGACAGGTTTGTCAGGTGGTTTTGGATAAAGAAGGATATTCCATAGCCAATCAAAAGGCAGGGATTGACGATATTTTAAATGATCTGGGCTATAGTGCCAATGATTTGATGAATGTGGATTTTGTCTTTATTGTGGAAGGAAAGCAGGACAAAAACAGATTTCCTCTTTTACTGGAAAAATATTATCGGGATATGCGAAAGGAAAATGGAGAGCTTTCCCGTATTGCCATTATTACCACCAACAGCTGCACCAATATTAAAACTTATGCCAACTTAAAATATATGAATCAATTATATTTAAGAGACCAGTTTTTAATGATTCGTGACAGTGATGGTAAAGATCCAAAGAAGCTGGCAGCCCAGCTGTGCCGTTATTACAGTGAAAGAAACCAGCAGGATATTGATAAATTACCTCGGGTAAGACCGGAAAATATCTTAATTCTTAAATATTATTCTTTTGAAAATTACTTCTTAAATCCAAAGGTTATGGTACAGCTGAACCTGATAAAAAATGAAGAACATTTTTGGAGGATTTTATGGTCTAAATGGAAGAAATATTTATACAAAATAGCAAGTGCGAAGAAATTCCAGGAAGTAATTGAAAAAAAAGTGGAATCCATAGAGGATATTAAGGAGCACTTTACGGAATTTAAAATTTATATGAGGGGGCATAACCTTTATGATATATTTTATGGTCCTTACAAAGAACAGGAAAGAGAATTGCTAAAGCGCTATTTGGAATTGGCACCCAGGGAAGATTTCCAAGATATTTTAGATCATATTGACGGATTTATTTATTTTAACAGCAGAAAAAAATAAAATCCTGAAAAAACTATGAATTACTGGTAAAAAGTACAAGATTTCGTTGACCTTCATGTTTTCCTTTGTTATAATCGATTTACTGAGTAAAAGTGTTAAAGTGCTAAACCGAATATAAAAACAGAAGGTGAGAAGAGATGCCCATAACAGAATTTTTAGAAAGAAATGCTTCAGACTTTCCCAATGATGTCTGTCTGGTAGAGATTAATCCTGAGATTAAAGAGGATCGAAGGGTTAGCTGGAAGGAGTTTGAATTAATTGAACCAAATCCAAAGACCAGTTATCGCAGGGAAATTACCTGGAGCGTTTTTAATGAAAAAGCCAACCGTTTTGCTAATTTATTGATTCAAAGAGGAATTCGTAAGGGAGATAAGGTGGCCATTTTGATGATGAACGGCTTGGAGTGGCTGCCCATTTATTTTGGGATTTTAAAAACAGGAGCCCTTGCCGTTCCCTTAAATTTCAGGTATTCCGCAGAGGAAATAGAATATTGTGTCCAGATGGCACAAGTACAGGTATTGGTATTTAGTGAGGCATTTATCAGCCGTGTAGAGGAAATTAAGGAAAAAATCAGTAAAGGAAGATTATTGATTTATGTGGGAGAAGGCTGTCCGGAGTTTGCCGATGATTATCACAGCCTGTCCGCCAACTGCTCCAGTCAGTCCCCCAGGATGATTTTATCCGATGATGACGATGCTGCCATTTATTTTTCTTCCGGGACTACAGGATTTCCCAAGGCAATTTTACATAAACACAGAAGTCTGGTTCATGCCTGTATGGTGGAACAAAACCATCACGGGCAGACGAAAGAGGATGTATTTTTATGTATTCCTCCCTTGTATCATACAGGAGCAAAAATGCATTGGTTCGGAAGTCTTTTATCGGGAGGAAAGGCTGTTTTGTTAAAGGGAACAAAGCCGGAATTTATTCTGGAGGCAGCTTCCAAGGAAAAGTGCAGTATTGTGTGGCTTTTAGTTCCCTGGGCACAGGATTTGCTGGAAGCCATTGAAAGCAAAAGAGTAAATCTGGAGGACTATGATTTAAAACAGTGGCGTCTTATGCATATCGGAGCACAGCCGGTGCCGGGAAGCTTAATTAAAAAATGGAAATCTATTTTCCCCCATCATTTATACGATACTAATTACGGTTTGTCAGAATCCATCGGACCGGGCTGCGTTCACCTAGGGGTAGAAAATATCCATAAAGTAGGAGCCATTGGAAAGGCCGGTTATGGCTGGCAGGTAAAAATTGTGGATGAGCATCGAAATCCCGTGGCACAAGGAGAGGTAGGAGAATTGGCGGTAAAGGGACCGGGAGTTATGACCTGTTATTACCGGGATGAAAAGGCCACAGAAGAGGTACTTCAGGATGGCTGGCTGTTTACGGGAGATATGGCAAGAGAAGATGAAGAGGGCTTTCTCTTTTTAGTAGATCGAAAGAAAGATGTTATTATTAGCGGCGGAGAAAATCTTTATCCGGTACAGATTGAAGATTTTATCCGTACCAATGAAAAGGTTCATGATGTAGCAGTGATTGGACTGAAGGATCAGCGACTGGGAGAAATCGCAGCAGCAATTATTGAGGTAAAGGAAGGACTGTGGATGACAAAAGAAGAAATCCATGAATTTTGTCTGGAACTTCCCAGATACAAACGTCCTCATGAAGTAATTTTTGCAAGAATTCCCCGCAATCCTACGGGAAAAATTGAAAAGCCTAAGCTTAGAGAAAAGTATGGAACCATGGATCTGATTGCAGAACAAACAACTTAGTGTAAGGATAAATGGTTATCACAAGATAAAATGCTTACCAGGAAAGGATAGTTTATGAGTAAAAAGAAGATTATGTTAGGAAATGAGGCCATTGCCAGAGGGGCCTATGAAGCAGGAGTAAAGGTATCTGCTGCTTATCCCGGAACACCCAGCACGGAAATCAGCGAAAATATGGTGCAGTATCCGGAGATTTATGCCGAATGGTCACCTAATGAAAAGGTAGCTATGGAGGTGGCCATCGGAGCATCCATCAGCGGAGTAAGAGCTATGGCTTCCATGAAGCATGTGGGAGTAAACGTGGCCAGCGATCCCTTATATACCATTTCTTACAGTGGAGTAAACGGAGGCCTTGTTTTGGTGGCAGCAGATGATCCGGGCTTGTATTCCTCGCAGAATGAGCAGGATACCCGTTGTGTGGCAAGAGCTGCTATGGTACCGGTACTGGAGCCTTCTGATTCTCAGGAGGCTAAGGATTTTGTAAAATATGCTTTTGAGCTTTCTGAACAATATGATACTCCCATTATCGTAAGAACGACTACCCGCCTTTCTCATTCTCAGGGACCGGTTACCCTGGAAGAGAGACAGGAAAGGGAAGATATTCCTTATGAAAGAAATATTACCAAGTATGTGATGATGCCGGCTATGGCAAAGGGACGTCATCTTTATGTAGAAGAAAGACTGGAAAAGATGGCGGAGGAAGGTGCTTCCATGGCCATCAATCGAATAGAGATGGGAGATCCTAAAGTGGGATTTATTACCAGCGGAATTGCTTATCAATATGTGAAGGAGGCTTGTCCGGAAGCTTCTGTTTTAAAACTGGGATTGGTACATCCGCTGCCAAGAAAATTAATTGAAGAATTTGCAAAAAAAGTGGAGACCTTATACATATTTGAGGAATTGGAACCGGTATTTGAAGAACAGATTAAATCCTGGGGAATTTCCTGTATTGGTAAGGAGATTTTTACAAGACAGGGAGAATACAGTGCAAACCTTATTCGCCGGGCAGTATTAAGGCAGGAAGTTAAGACAAATCCGGCAGCCGGCGTTCCTGCCAGACCTCCCATCCTTTGTCCCGGCTGCCCTCACAGAAGTGTCTATTCTATCTTGAAAAAATTAAAGATTCATGCTGCAGGAGATATCGGCTGCTATACTCTGGGAGCAGTGGCACCCTTAAGTGTAGTAGATACCACGGTATGTATGGGAGCCAGTATTTCTACTTTACATGGAATGGAAAAGGCTAAGGGAAAAGAATATATTAAAAACTGGGTAGCGGTAATCGGAGATTCTACCTTTATGCATACAGGAGTAAATTCTTTGATGAATATGGTATATAATAAAGCTACCGGAACAGTAATGATTCTGGATAATTCCACCACGGGAATGACAGGCCATCAGGATCATGCGGCCACAGGAAAAACCTTAATGGGAGAGGAAGCCCCCATTATTAATATTTATCACCTTTGTAAGGCCATGGGAATTAAAAATGTAGTTGAGGTAAATGCCTTTGAGGTAGAAGAGTTGGAAAGAATCATCAAGGAAGAGGTAGCAAAAGATGAGCTTTCCGTAATTATTGCCAAAGCTCCCTGTGTATTGTTAAAATCCAACGTATTCCCTACCAAGTGTAAGGAAATTCCTGAAAAATGTGTAAAATGCGGAGCCTGTCTGCGTCCCGGCTGTCCTGCATTGACCAAAACACCGGAAGGAAAAATTACGATAGATCAGACCATGTGCAATGGCTGCGGATTATGTAGGGAATATTGTAAATTTGGAGCTATTGAGGAGGTAGAGGCATAATGGAAACACAGACAAAAAATATTATGATTGTAGGTGTGGGAGGCCAGGGAACTCTTCTCACCAGCCGTATTTTAGGAGGCATTACCCAGGAAGCAGGATATGATGTAAAGCTTTCTGAGGTTCATGGAATGGCCCAAAGAGGAGGAAGTGTAGTAACCTTTGTTCGTTACGGAAAAAAAGTAGCAGAGCCTATAGTAGAAGAAGGACAGGCAGATATTTTAATTGCCTTTGAAATGCTGGAGGCCAAACGATATGCTCACTTTTTAAAAGAAGAGGGAGCTATGGTAGTAAATCTCTGGAGAATTGATCCTATTACGGTAGTAACCGGAGCCGCAGAGTATCCGGAGAATATTGTGGAAGAACTGGAAAAGGAACATAAGGTATATAAAATTGATGCCATGAAAGAAGCCTTAAGCTTGGGAAATTCTAAGGTGTTTAATATTATTGTACTGGGAATGGCTGCTCGTCATATGGAATTTTCCAAAGAGACCTGGCTTAGAGTAATTGAGAATACCGTTCCTCCAAAAACCGTAGAAATAAACAAAAAAGCCTTTTTATTAGGATTTGAGGGAAGAGAATAAGAAAATTTTCTTGAAGATTATGAAGAAAATTGTATACTGTAAATAGAACACTAAGGTTAAAAGCTATGCTTTTAACCTTAGTACATTATAAGAGAGAAGGAGAAAAATATGCGTATCTTAGAAAATGAAAAGATTATGGTGCAGATTGCAGATTTGGGGGCTGAACTTTGCAGTGTACTGGATAAAGAAAGTGGAGCAGAACGAATCCATAACGCAGATCCTAAGGTTTGGAATCGTCATGCACCCTTGCTGTTTCCTTTTGTAGGTAAGGTTATTGACGGGGTATATCGTGTAGAGGGGAAAGAATACCCTATGCCTTTACAGCATGGCTTTGCCAGAGATTATGTCTTAGAGTGTGTGGAAAAAAGCTTTAAAAAAGTAGTACATAAATTAGTTTCAACAAAGGAAACAAAGGAAATGTATCCTTTTGATTTTGAATTACTGGTAACTCATGAGCTGGATGAAGAAAATCCCCGGGTATTAAATATTCAGTGGGAAGTAAAAAATACAGGAGAGAATACCATGTATTATTTTATTGGAGGACATCCGGGATTTACCACAGAAGAGAAAGATCCAAAAGCCAAAGAGGAATATTATTTGGAATTTGTGGGAAAAGATAATATTACTTACTTTGGTGTAAACGAAGAATCCGGTTTTGCAGCGCCTACGGAAACAAAGACCTTGGCACTGGATGAGGGAAGAGTAAAATTCCACCCGGATATTTATATTACTCTAATTTTTGATGAACCAAAGTTTCAGGCAGTACGTATCCTGAGACCGGATAAAACACCCTATATTACCATGGAATGCAGCCAGTTTACCAATTTTGGAATTTGGACCAAGGAAGAAGGAAACTATATTTGTCTGGAGCCTTGGATGGGAAGAACAGATGACCATGGATTTACCGGGGAGATTGGAGAAAAAACAGGAGTACAGAGATTAAAAGCAGGGGAAAGCAAGATTATTACCCATAGTATTGAATTTCATAAATAGAAAGTAAGAAAGCAGAATGACCAAAAAAGAAAAAAGAGAAAAGTTTGTAAAGGCAGTACGAACAGAACTGAAGGAGAACAGGAAAACCTTTCTGGTATACAGTATTTTACGTGTTCTGGTAATTTTGATGATGGTACTGCAGCTGTTTAATCATAATTATGAAAACGTATTTGTATGTATTTTAACCTTAATTCTTATGGTGGTACCCAGTATTTTACAGGTAACCTTTAAGGTGGAGTTTCCCTCTACACTAGAAATTATCATTCTTTTATTTATCTTTTCCGCAGAGATTTTAGGGGAAATTCAGTCCTTTTATCTTCATTTTTCTTATTGGGATACCATACTGCATACCCTAAACGGTTTTGTATGTGCAGCCTTAGGAATGTCTTTGGTAGAAATTTTAAATAAGGATAAACGAATACCCTTTCAAATGTCTCCCTTTTTTTTGGCAGTAGTTTCCTTTTGTTTTTCCATGACAATCGGAGTTTTATGGGAGTTTTTTGAGTTCTTTATGGATCAGGTTTTTCTTTTGGATATGCAAAAGGATACCGTAGTAAATTATATTTCCACTACCTATTTGGATCCTACCAAACAAAATTTGAGAGTATTAATACCGGAGATTCAATCCCTTGCGGTAAACGGAGAAACACTGGCAGTAAAAGGCTATTTAGACCTTGGACTTATTGATACCATGGAAGATCTTTTGGTAAATTTTGTGGGAGCTTTTTTATTTGCTATTCTGCAATATATTTACGGAAAGCATGGAGATAAAAAGATGTTTCGTAATTTAGTTCCCTTTTTACAAAATGAAAATAAATATGACAAACTGGAGGAGAACCGGGCGGACGGGATAAATACTGATGAGCTGATCAGGTAAATAGGAGAAAAAGAAAAAAGAACGTAACAAGACATAACGGTTACGAGGGAATAGAAAAGAGAAAACAGGCATACCTTACTATAGAAGAAAAAAGTGAGGTATGTCTTTTTATGTTTGAACAAGCAAAAGTATTAATAAAATCTGTAGCGCTGCCCCTGTTAACCGGCTTTGTTTCAGGTTTTTTAACCAAGGATGCCATGGAAGTCTTTGAGACCATGACAAAACCGCCCTATTCTCCCCCGGGCTGGCTGTTTCCCCTGGTATGGACCATTTTATACACCCTAATGGGAATCAGTATCTTTCTTATTACCCAAGGTGAAGGGGAGAAAAAGGAACAGGCACTGTCCTTGTATGGGTATCAGTTAATCGTAAATTTTTTGTGGCCTGTATTCTTTTTTTCCTTCGGTTGGTATTTTTTTGCCCTTTTGTGGCTGATTCTCCTTTGGATTCTTGTTCTTAAAATGATTCTTGTATTTTATGAAATTTCACCTTTGGCGGCCTGGCTGAATCTGCCTTATTTATTGTGGCTTACCTTTGCGGCTTATTTAAATGCAGGAATATGGCTGTTAAATTAGAAGAGTATTTTTTCATAGACTCCTTTAGGAACACTTAACGGAAAGAGAGGAAAGAAGGCTAAAGGAGAGATAAGAATCTTCTCACTGGATATACTAAGTTTGTAAAGTATTCAATCAGGAAAGAGGAGAAGAAAACAATGGAAAAAAAGAAAAGAATAAATAAAGAAGAAAGAAAAGAAATGCCGGGTGGCTGTTCTTTAATGACCCTGACATCAAAAAGTAAAAGAAAATATTGGTTTCGTACCTGTGATATTTCCTTTGATTTAAGAAAAGAAGGGGCACATAGGGTAAAAGTAGAAAGAGGACAGCTGCTTAAGTGGGAAGAAGGAGAGGAGAGTCAAAGTAAGCTTTCTTTTCAGGGAATTTCCTATAGGGAAGAAAATACCTGGCTTTTGGATGGGATTAATGAAGCCGGGCTTTGCGGAGGACTTCTAATGCTGAAGGAGGCAGAAGGAAGTAAAAGAGGAAAGAAGGGAGAAAACCGGGTAATGGCAATGGAAGCTGTAGCCTGGTTTCTTTCCCGTTGTACCTGTGTAGAGGAAGTAATTTTTTTGGCACAGACCTTAGAGATTACCAATATTTATTATAAAGAAAATGAGGTTGCGGCTACTGTACACTACCATTTTTGTGACCCAAAGGGAGAAGAAGTAATTTTGGAGCCGGTAATCAGAGAAATGCCGGGAAAACTGAAAATTTACAGGAAAGAGGACACCCTGGGAGTAATGACTAATTCGCCGGTATATGAAAAACAGAAACAAAATTTATCCTGGTTTTTATATCATTCCCCGGAATTAAATCAAGCAAAGAGTACGGAAATTACCTCCATTATCCTGGATGAAAAAAGGATAGAGGCAAAGAAAGAAACCTTTCATCTCTCAAAAACAGGAACCTTTCCGGCTTCCTTTGCTTCTTATGACCGTTTTATTCGTCTGGCTGTATTAAAGGCATTAAACAACAGCGGAAATTACTGGGGTGATCAGGAAATTATTTCCAAAGGAATCAGTATAATGAACTTGGTGAGAGAGCCTGAAAATGCAGGAGTATTCCATTATTCCCATGTGGAGGAAGAGGAGGGAAGGCTTGTGGTGGTAGGAGGAGAGGACAGCAAAACCGAGTATCTGGTAATTTATGATTTAACAGAGAAAAAATGTTATCTTCAGTGGTTTGATGAAATGAACTGGACATGCTATACTCTATAAAATGAGGTCAGGATCAAAAGCCCCTTGACATTTTTTTATATGTGTATAATAGGCAAATCAACATCGGGACGTTTTCCCTTAATAATAAAAAAAGGAAGAAAACAAAAATGGAAGAAAAGCAGAAAAAAGTAATAAGGAAAAAAAAAGGAAGAAAAGTAAGGGTTCCCCTAATTGATTCTGTTCGGGGATTAGTATTGATCAGCATGATTTTATTTCATGGCTCCTGGAATCTTGTTTATTTATATAAAGTAAGCTGGCCTTGGTACCAATATTCTAAAGGAGCCTATTATTGGCAGCAAAGTATTTGTTGGACCTTTATTTTGCTTTCCGGTTTTTGTTTTTCCATGGGAAAACGAAAGCTAAGAAACGGACTTTTAGTTTTTGCCTCAGGGGTCTTAGTCTCTTTGACCACAGCTTTGTTTATGCCGGAAAATATGGTACGATTTGGAGTACTTACCTGTATTGGCTCCTGTATTTTGCTTACTCTATGTATGGAACCTCTTCTTCTTATCCTTCCCAAAGTACAGGCAGGGGTGATTAGTTTTTTGTTGTTTTTGTTTACTGCACAAATTAATACAGGATATTTAGGATACGGTATATTGTTAAGAAAGAAAGTTCCGGGAGAATGGTATAGTTCTCTAGTTTCTGCTTATTTGGGGTTTCCCCCAAAAGGTTTTACTTCTACTGATTACTTTTCTCTTCTGCCCTGGATATTTTTGTTTTGGACAGGCTTTTTTGCCTTTCATGGATTGAAAAATAAGAGATTTTGGGAAAGCAGGATAATGAAGATTAGAATCCCCGTTGTGAGCTGGCTGGGACGTCATTCCCTTTTTGTTTATCTTATTCATCAGCCGGTTTTGCTGCTTTTGGGAGAAGTGTGCTATAGATGTGGGCTAATCAAAATTTAAAAATAGTTTTTACAAAAATGGAGTAAAGAAAATTTTATCGAAGTGTAATAAAAAAGAAAAAAAATATGAAACTTTTTTCCCGAGGGAAGCATCTAAAGAACAGAAAGCGGCAAAAAACAGTGGATCACTGACAAAACAGTTTTTTGCATCCCGGGGAAGCTTTTAGTACAAAGGAGGAATACTGTGAAGAGCATTTATGATGAAACTGTAGATTATATTGTTAGAAATCAGGAAATGTTTTACCGTCTGGCATACAGCTATGTGCAAAATAAGGATGCTGCTCTGGATGTGGTTCAAAATGCTATTTGTGTGGCCCTGGAAAAATGTGATACCATAAAGAATCCTTCAGCTATACGAACCTGGTTTTATCGGGTAATTGTCAATGAAGCCCTACAGTATCTGCGTAAACATAAAAAGGAAATTTCTTATGATCCACAAATTATGGGAGAAGAGCTCTTAAAACAGGCCTATGAAGAAAAATTTGAAATGGAGGGAAATGAGATATACCAAAAGGTCATGGCACTTCCGCCGAAAATAAAAACCATTATTGTGTTACGATTTTACGAGGATTTATCCCTAAAGGAGATTGCTGAGATTACCCAGGAAAATCTTAATACAGTAAAAACAAGACTATATCGTGGATTATCAGAACTGGGGAAAAACTTAAAGGAGGAATTGGCATGAAGGAACTGGAACAAAGCAAAATGATATATGAGAATATAGAGATTCCGGCAGAGCTGGATATGGTAGTAAAAAATGCCATTGCAGCAGCGGAAGAAAAAAGAAAACGGGAAAAATCTGCTTCCGGAGAAATGGTAAATTTACAGGAAGAAAAAAGAAATAAGAATAATAGGAAAAAAATATACACTTTTGTACGTTATACTATGACTACGGCAGCGGCTATAGTGATTGCTTTTGGTATAGGATTAAACAGCAGTGAATCCTTTGCTATGGAAATGGAAAGCCATCCTTTTTTAGGTCCCATTGCTAAAGTGTTAACCATCAGAAGTTATCATGGATTTGACGAGGCTAAGGGAATTGAAAAGGATATTGAGGTTCCCCAAATTGAGCTTGGTGAGCTGGGACAGGCAGCAGGGGGGGCTGTAGGCAGTATTAATGTGGATATTCAAAGAATTGTGGATAATCATTTACTGCAGGCTGAAAAAGATTTTGCCGGTTATCAAAAAGATTTCTTGGAAAATGGCGGAAGTGAAGAAGAATTGGCACAAAGAACCATGGATCTTGATGTAGAATATGAGGTGACTTATCAGGATGAAAATAAATTATCCTTGGTACTGTATTATTACGAAGCCTCTACTTCTGCTTATGAAAAAGCATATTATTACAATGTTAACCTAAAGGATAATCAAGAGATAAGTTTACAGGATCTGTTAGGTGAGGGTTATGCTTCCTTAGTAAATGAACAGATTATTACCCAGATGAAAGCAAGGATGGAAGCAGATGAAAGTGTTTATTACTGGGGAGTTTATGGAGAGGAAGAGGAAGGAATAGAAGGCTTTACGGGAGTAGATGAAAATACGACGTTCTACCTTAATGCAAAAGGAAATCCGGTAATTACCTTTCCGGAATATGAAGTAGCCCCGGGATATATGGGAATTCAGGAATTCGAAATTACCATAAAGTAAGAGAACACATTTGTATTAAAAAAAGGCCGTTGCATGATGCAACAGCCTTTTTTCTATCTCACTAATCTGTATAGTTATCAAAGTATCCCTGAATCAAAATAATAGGTGTTCCCTTATCTCCGGAACCACTGGTTAAGTCACATAAGGAACCAAGAAGATCAGTTAACTGTCTTGGAGTAGTTCCCTGAGAAGCCATATTACCTACCAGATTGCTTTCTTTTTCCTTAATACTCTTGGAAATTGCTTCTTTTAAAGCTTCTCCGCTTAAGTTTTTGAAATCATTATCTGCCAGATATTTTAATTTTAACTCATTGGGAGTTCCCTTTAAGCCTTCAGTAAAAGCAGGAGAAACTACAGGGTCAGCCAGCTCCCAGATTTTACCCTGAGGATCTTTAAAGGCACCATCACCGTAAACCATAACCTCAACATGCTTTCCTGTAAGCTTTAAAATTTCAGACTGGATAGATTCCACCAAATCCTGACATTCTCTGGGGAATAATTTAATCTGATCTTCTGTAGATTTATTGGAACCAAGAAGTCCGTATTTGGCATTGTAGCCACTTCCGTTGATGGAGCTTGTCATAATATCGTCCATGCCGCATACAACTTTAGCACCACCTTCTTTTAATAAACGTTTGGTTCTCTGTCTTGTATGGATATCACAGGTTAATACACAGTCAGTATAATCTAAGATTGTTTTTGCTTGATTAGCAAAGATAATCTCTACTTCTGCTCCTGCTTCCTTGATAATATCGGAATAATATTCCACATAATCTACACCAGTAAACTCGTGCTTGTTTTCACCAAAAAGTTCACGGTATTTATCTAAAGTAAGAACATCAGTATAAGGATTGATTCCCGCAGCATCCAATTGATCGTAGGTCAAAAGAGCATTTCCTACTTCATCACTGGGGTAGCTTAAC
>JAFXGR010000144.1 GCA_017520155.1 Lachnospiraceae bacterium | reverse complement strand
CTTTTTCCCTCGTTTTTTCTTAAGGAAAGTATACCATATTTTATCTTATATTTCCTTAAAAATCAGCAAAAACAGACATGTAAAAGTGCCGAAAACAGCAGTATTTCCGGCACTTTTATAGGGAAAATGACAGTTCTTAAAAGCAGTAGTTTCTTTCTTCTTTTTTAATCTCTGTATGGGCATATTTCTGTGTAATTTCCAGTCACTGTAACAGCCATTCCAACTGTTTGGAGGAAATTTGTCTCAGTTCTCCGTCTTCTTTGGGCCAACGAAACTTCATTTCTTCTAAAAGCTTTTTTTGTGCTAATACAAAGCCATTTTTATCGAAACACAATACTTTGATGGAATCTTTTCTTTTATTGCAAAAAAGAAAAACCGAAGTTTCTTCAAAGGGATCTTTTCCAAAGGAAAGTTGTACCATAGCCACCAGGCTATGGATCTGTTTGCGAAAATCAGTAGATCCCAGTGCAAGATAGATATGTTTGGCATCTTTTGTAAAGTGATTCAGCATTCTTCCATTAGTCCTTTCATTAATTCTTTTAGTAAAAGAAGGGAAGAGAAATCGATAGCAGATAAGGTAAAATCTTTCCATTGTACGGTTAAGACTCCTTCCTTTCCCAGAGTATATTCTCTCTCTTTTACCGGTACTTCCACAAAAGTCATTATTTCTGTAGAAGTAAAAGACAATCTTCGTATTTTGTTTCTCCAGTAATAGTAGGCATCCTTGGAAAGTTGCTTGGATTCACACCATTCCCGGATTCCTAAACCACTACTTTTTTGTTCTTCTATTCGTTGTTTCCATAAGGAAAGATTATCCTGTGTTATCATAGAAAACCTCCAAGTTATTTATTTGAGCTCATCATAACATTGACTTATGGACAAGGGAAGTACGCCTTCTTTTGAAGCGATTACAATAAACTGTTGCTGCTAGGACATGGAGAGTGTTCGAAGTTCTTTGAAGAACTTGGTATGAGAGAGTAGCATATTAATGTAGAATTGCCCCAGCTTCGGTTGGGGCAGTTCTATGTAGAAAAAGAATAAAGAAGACGATATAATATAAAGTGGAAATGCTTAAGAGGAGAATTGGGATGAAAAGAAAAGAGGGACTTGAAGGATTAGTCAAGAATTTCGATTATGAATTGGATAAGGAGGAAGATGTTGGTCATTCTGATGATTGGTATAATGTCCATATAAATATGTTATATAATGAACTTTGTGAAATTAGAGACACGTTGTTTGTTTTGGGAGAAGTTGAAAAAGAATGGGAAAAGCGCGCAGAGTGTAAATTGATATCATATTTTAGGATACGGAGTATTATTTATAATGCGTTACCTTACAAGGTCATAATGGGATTGAGTAAAATTTTTGTAGGTACGAAAGAGTTTTCGCTTGAGAAAACAATTAATGTAATTAGCCAGCGTGATGTATATAAGGAAAAGCAAGAAGTAAGAGTGGCTGTTGAAAATATTCGCTATTTTTTGAATGATAGTATAATGGTTAAAAATGTAACTGAGTACAGGGATAACTTCTTTGGTCATTTGGATGCTTCTTGTGCAATGTCTGATATTAGGATATCGCCTAGCGAAGCAATGCAATATATTCCAATTTCAGAAGTAGATAGAGGGATTGGATTAATCGGAAATTTATATAAAGAGTGTTTTGGAACAAAGTTGAAGGAAACGCACAATAATATAGAAATAGAGGACATTATTCAAACGTTTTTTTGGATGTAGTGTAAAGTAATTGCAATGTAAGAATTGGTTGAGCGTTATAGACTGCTTAATATTATTAGTGATATTATGAAAGAAAATCAAATGGAGGAGAGTTAGTATGAATAGAACAATTGTTAATCCGAATAAAGTCAATCATAAGATGTATATTGGTCTTGTTGTAATATTTTTGATAACTTTATTTATTTCATTTATTATTCCAGAAGAGAAGAGCAGTTTTTGCAAAAACGTTTGTGAAATAATAAAAAATCTGTCATATGGATGTGTAGCATCTACAGTGGTTGCATGGTTAATTGACTGCACAAATATCAAGAATCAGAATAAGAAAGCTAATAGCATATATGATGCTGTTTATATGGACTTAAAGGTACATATTGCGGATTATATTGGGATATGGGCACAATGTACGGCAGTTGTTTTTAAGGAAAAAGACTATTATAGTGAAAAAAATAGCTGGATTCAATGGTATAAGATATTTAAAGGGGAGTACTTCAAATTAGAGGAAGAAAGACAAGCGGAAGTATTAGATTTTTTATTACGTCAGCTTAGCGAATCTGTTCAAAGGGTTAGAAATACTATGGATCGTATTCAGTCGCAACGTTATATATTAACAATAAATGATGTGATGAATTCGGAAATGGAAAGAATTCTTGAAGATTTTCGATTTGAGTTTTATGCATTAGATTTAGGTTTGGAAAGAAATGAGAAATCAGAACAATTTTGGGGACATATGGATGCAATAACTGATGACTTAACAAATTATATAGGTGCATGGGCGGATATTAAGTTTTATAATACTTTGCAATTTAGGCCTTACAAGTTTTGGGATAAATCGGATGAATTGTATAAAGCGATGGTTTCTAGCGTAGAAGAATAAAGAGTCAAAACCCTTAGTAGTAGGAATTCCCGTTTTACTACCATTTCTACTACTAACAGGTAGTCACAACTTGCGTTGGTTTGCTATAATTTGTTTACTTAACAACCAAACAACAATTTAACCGTAACCTCGGAAATACCCGCAAAACTGGGCATTCCTGAGCAAAAAGGAGCAAACAATTACTATGATAAAAATATTATTCATCTGCCACGGCAGAAAAGAAAAAAAGTATTTCAATTAAGGTATTATTTATTGGACATTAACCAAAATAAAGCAGTATGAAAATTTTGGAAAGTAAAATCATGTATGACAAATAGGAGAATAAGGATTGGGAAATAGAAAAAAATATTGTAATAAGGAGTATTATCTATATAATATAGTTTATATAAAACATAATTATAAAAAGGCACAGAAAGTGACGGGAATCTGGTGATAGGTTCATAAAGCGGTTCCTATATTTTTATCATAAGTTCTACAATCCATGGAAATGACATAGATTATAAGAGAAAACAAAAGAAAGGGGAAAAATATGTATCAAATTAACAATTTTACCAATAATGATGATATTAAAATTCTTGGAGAGCTGGGGGCATTTTCTGTTATTGAATATCAGAGAGATCTTAGCGTAATGCCGGGAGAAGCTATTACTGCCTATTATGCCAGTCAGATGAATGTAAAAAGAAGACAGGTAGTATGCGATATTTCAAAATCTAATGTTACCGTTCAGGCCGGAGCCATGCAGTGGATGGCAGGTGATGTAAAGGCTACTACGGGAATTAAAGGAGTGGGAGACCTTTTAGGCAAGGCAGTTCGTGGTTCTGTTACCGGAGAATCTGCCATTAAACCGGAATATACAGGAACAGGAACCCTTGTTTTAGAGCCCACCTATAAACATATTTTATTAATTGATGTGGCAGATTGGGATGGATCTGTTGTTTTAGATGACGGTTTATTCCTGGCATGTGAATCAACCTTAAAACATAAAGCTGTTATGCGCTCTAATTTATCCTCTGCTGCTCTGGGAAAAGAGGGATTATTCAATCTGGGAATCCAGGGAAAGGGGATTCTGTGTTTGGAATCTCATTGCCCTAAAGAGGAATTAATAGAGATTACCTTACAGAATGATGTATTAAAAGTAGATGGTAATTTTGCTATCTGCTGGAGCGGAAGTCTTGACTTTACTGTAGAAAGATCTGGAAAGAGCTTGATTGGTTCTGCTGCCTCAGGAGAAGGACTTGTTAATGTATACAGGGGTACAGGAAAGGTACTGTTGGCACCGGTTCGATAGAGAGTATAAAAGGAAAAGGTGGATAGTATTTTAGTAAAATCTATCCACCTTTTCCTATATTATATAATAGACTAAATTTGCTATAAGAGAGAAGAAGATTTTTTTCAGTGTGATACATTTTGTGAGGAATATCTATTATAAATATTCTCTTAAATCTTCCCTTAGTTCTCTTTCAATATCAATGAGATTATTACAAAGATTTTTTACCTTATCATTGGCAGAAGGATACTGGTTCATATATTTGTAGAGGGACTTGATTCCCATATTACAGCCGTCGGTTAAAAGATCGGCAACGGTGGCATCACTTTTATCCATGGACATTTTCATGTTTGTTTTTAACCAGGACATACTTTTTGCCATAGGATTTGGATCCTTTTCTTCACAATGGTAGTGGATCAGCATGGAGTGAATCTCATTGCCCAGCTTCGTATGATGATCCTTACTTTTTGTAATTACTTCTTTTAGTTTTTCATCTTTCACGTCTTCCATTATCTCATCTAATGAGGTAACTGCCATTTTACTTCCGGCATCACATTCCTTTAATAAATGAATTGTATCTTGATTATTCATAGGAACCTCCTTTTTTCTTTTAGTATGTGTAGTATGTGTGAAAAAGGAGATTTTATACCTTGTGATTGATTTTTTGTAGTTTTTTTGAAAAAACGGCTACCGCAATCCCACTGGCTTTAGACGGTGGGTTAAGATAGCCAAAAGTGGAAAGTTGATATATACTTGTGGTATGGAAACATGGAAATCAAAAAACAGACACAAGTATTTACTCTAATATCATGAGACTTTGTTATTTATGCATACAGAAAAGGTAAAAGAAACAGAGGCTTCATCCCTGGTCCAGGGGGTATATTGGAGGCTGATAAGAGATTATAACCGGTTTGTGCAGGAAGATGAGATTAGTTTATTTTCCTGCACCTATCTGCATGACTGAAGGGGGTAAGGATGTGAGAAAAATTCAACTAATGTATTTATTGATTTTGATGATTACCTTATGTGGCTGTGGGAAAAAGGAAGTTTTGGTGCAGTCACCCAAGGAAACGTTAAAGCAGGAAGAGGTTATGGAAATTACCTTATTTTCATTTACACATACGGGGATGTCTACAAAAGAGTGTTTTCTGTATTCGGCAGAGCAGACAGAAGCCGGCATCCGGCTTTATACAGAAGAACTGTTTTCCGGGGGAGTAATCGTGGATAGGATTGTGGAGGAAGATATCTTAAAAAAATTGGGTGAAATTGCAGGTAAGTACCGGCTGGACAGATGGAATGGTTTTGATAAAAGTAAAAAGCAGGTGAAGGACGGAAATACGTTTTCCTTATCAATAACGCTTGCAGACGGAAATACCATTTCAGCTCATGGAAGTAATCGTTTTCCTGATGGATATAGTGATGCAAAACAGGAGATTTGTGAACTATTTGAGGATTTAATTGATCAATATGGTAATCAGGAAGTCAAGGTTACGGAAGCGGTTACGGAGATATCCACGGAAAGCATAGAATCACAGATTGACAGTAAAGCCTGTGAGAATCAGTACGGTACAATTCTTGATCTAAATTATGAGTTAATTATGGCAGGATCAGAGGCTTATCTGCATATGGACGGAACTTCCGGGATAGGAGAAGTTATTATGAATAGCGATGAAATTGAGGCGGATACCATAGGGTATGCTTTTATGGATGTAAATCATGATGGTGTAACAGAGCTGATAATCGGATCGATAGACGGGGAAAGAAACGGAAAGCATTACGGTGAGAATATTTATTCTGTATACACATATAAAGATATCCCCTATTTATTACTTGAGGGATGGTCCAGAAACCGATGTTTTTTACTGGAGGACGGGACCTTTTATATAGAGGGCTCAGGTGGTGCAATGTACAGAATGCTTGAGAACTATGTGCTGGATAAAAATGCCAGCCAGTTATCATGTAAGGACATATATTTTACAAAAGAGAAGGATGAATCCTTTGAAGAAATTGGATTTTATCATAATACAGTGGGAGAGTGTGAGATATCTGTATCTGAAGAGTTAGATGAGGATGAATTTTGGAGTAAATATGAGGAGTATGGCAGTAGAATAATAAGTTTTGAGCTTGTGCCATTTTCCATGTATCAATATGTAGGTGAACAAAGGAATATAGAGATTACGGAAGATGAGGTAGTATCTGTAGAGTGGATAACTAAGGAACAGCTGGAGAATAGCCGGATACAAAGCTATGTGGCGGATTCTTCACAGCCACAGGTAATAGCAGCTCTTTACACAAGTGAAGAAATTGAGAATCTAAAGGTTCTGTCCCTTGCATATGAGGAGGTGGATCCTATGGGAAATGCAGTATTTTCAACAGAAGAGCTGTACCATTATGGTGATTTTGGATCGGACGATTCATTTGCAGTTCTTCTCACTATGTATGGAACGATTCCATACTACGGAATATCATACGAGACTGCCGACGGAAAGACTCATTATTATGGAATCAGCGAAAGTGGAATGGATGGTTCGGCTGTATTGGTTAAATTCCAACCAAAGAAATAGAAGAGGAAGCGAAGAGGTGTAGCGAGGAGAATTTTAACTACAGATTATCTTAGCTTCAGTGATCCGGTGGCATTAGATACAATAGCGAGACTTTCCAATATAGAATTGCGTATGTATCAGACAGAACATGCGGGAAATGGATTTCATACAAAGGGATATATCTTCCAAAAGAATGAGGATTATTGTTTTATCAAGTGTAAGCTGAGATGATATGTATTCGACCGGATCTTCATGGCTGGTACATTAGATAATGCTGGAACTGCTGAGGTGGCAGGGATATGAGAAAGCCTCTTTAGCGGTTCATAAGGCGAATACGAACGATGGAAAAGGTGGTGGGACTGTGGCAAAGTCAGGCAATTACTATTATGACCAATTGAATAAAGAGCAGCAGAGGGTCTACTATGCTATAAAGGAAGGGCTGTTAAATCTGCAGGATTCCTTTGCAGTGCCGATGCTTTCTCAGAAAGAATTGTCGGATATTTATTTTATGATTCGTATGGATTGTCCGGCAATCTTTTATTCAGTGACTTTTTCCTACAGGTATTATGCGGATTCTACCACAGTGGAGATGGTGCCGAAGTACCTTTTTTCAAAGGATAAAATTAGGGAGCATCGCCAGGCCATGGAGTCAAGGGTCAAAAAGTTAGTTCGCCAGGCGGCGAATTTGGACGAGAAGGGAAGAGAGCTTTTTATTCATGATTTTATTGTGGAGAATGTGAAGTATGATAAGCTGAAGAAGGAGTATTCCCATGAAATTATAGGTGCCTTAGGCAATGGCGTTGCAGTTTGTGAGGGAATAGCAAAGGCGGTCAAAATTTTATGCGATGAACTGAATATTTGGTGTATCATCGCTTTGTCGGAAGCCAATCCGGACAAAGGGATTAAGTATAGGCATGCATGGAATGTGATTCGGATCGATCATCAGTTTTATCATCTGGATGCAACCTTTGACAACACACTTTCCAAAGATGGTACGGTGCGATATGACTATGTGAATTTGTCAGATAAGCAGATTTTCAGGGATCATGAGCCGGTTATCTGGAAGGTGCCGGCTTGCAATGATAGCGATCATTTCTATTACAAAGATAAGAAAGTCTCTTGGACCACAATGGAGGAAGTCAGAAACCGAACCAAACAGACGGTAAAGAAGGGGAAAGTGCTTTTATTCCATTGGCGAGGTGGTTATCTGACAAAAGAGGTTTTATCGAAACTGTTGAAAATATTTGATGAAGAAGCTCAGGCAAAAGATAAGCGGGCATTTGTTTCTGTCAATTGGTCCCAGGCAGTGCTGCGAGTGAGGTTTGTGGAGGGAGCCGGTGAGGAACAGCTTGAAATGGAAGAGGCCAATGAAGGGGAGAAAGAATAATCTCGGTAGCTTTCTGTGTGTATTTCGTTCAAATGGAGTATAGCATATAGTGAGGGACGAGAGGAGAAGGGGCGGATGAAACTTAGAATAGAATGGGAAGAAATCATGTGGAAAATAGTACTGATACTGTAGCAGGAAGCCTAAGGCTGAATGGTGATATTCACCCCGGCAGAATAAATATTCTCAACCACATGAAGCCTTTCGTCTGGAAGGGATGAGACAGTTTGGCTTTGGTCCTGATGTAATGAAAAAAAATAAAGTTTGCCGCAGCTGTGGCAAAACCTGTGGGGCCGGGAAAAAATATTGTGATCAGTGCGGTACGGTGCTACCTAGGGAAATACTGTTTGATTTATATAAGTCGCACCATTTATATTGTCCGGCCTGTGACACGGTTGTGGTCAGCACATCCCAGTATT
>JAFXGR010000143.1 GCA_017520155.1 Lachnospiraceae bacterium | reverse complement strand
TGGAATTTACTTTTATCTGTGTCAGATGGCATTTGGAAACGAGGGATATTTCTATGAATGGGGCTATGCCTTATGTGCAACTACTGCAAGGAAGATGGGCGGGGGTATTGGTTCCGGTACAGTAAAGGAAACTGTGGACTACTGCTTACAAATTGGTCTTTTTGATAAAGGGCTGTTTGATAGGTGGGGAGTGCTTACCAGTAGAGGTATCCAAAAGAGCTATGTGATTGTTCTAAAATCAAAAAACAGAACAGGAACAGAGCTTATAGAGGATTATTGGTTACTTGACAATAAAAAGGAGTTGGAATGTCAGGGTGTTGTTTTCGTACAAAAAAATAAGGAAAAAATAGGAGAGAATACCAATTCACTAGGAGAGAATACCAATTCACTAGGAGAGAATGACCATTCACTAACACAAAAGGAAAGTAAAGTAAAGGAAAGTAAAGTAAATAAATATAATGTGCATTCCAAAGAAATGCACGAATCTGATTCTTTGGAAGATTTCTTTGAAACGATATGGAAGCTTTATCCAATCAAAAAAGGAAAAGGACAAATTTCAAAATCAAAGAAGCAGACTTTGCAAAGGATTGGTTTGGAAGAGATTCAAAGATGTATTGAGAGATTTAAGGAGGATATGAAAGACCGGGATAAAAAGTATTGGATGCATGGAAGTACGTTTTTTAATTCGGGCTATGTGGATTATCTTGATAAGAATTTGGTGTTGTATCATAAAAGTTGACACCCTATTCTCAAGGGTTTTGATATATAATCATAATCAATACGAGAACAGGAGAAAAATCTATGACACAGAAACAAAAATCTTATGATAATGGATTTAAAGCACAAGCTGTAAAACTTGCTCAGGAAATTGGCGGTCATAAAGCTGCTCAGGAATTAGGAATTCCAAAGGGTACTATGTATACCTGGATAAAAGCCTTCAAAGAGGGTCGACTCAGCGCAAATGAAGCAGTTCATACGCCGAGGAATGCTTTATCCCTTAACGATGAGCTTATTGAACTTAGAAAGCGTGTTAAAGAGCAGGATAAGGAAATTCGCCGCTTAAAGGAAGAAAACGAATTCCTGGAGGAAGCAAGCGCTTTTTTCGCAGCCAGCCGTCGGAAGTCAGCAAAAAACAGAGATTAATGTTTATTGCAATCAAAACGGATGACGGCAGGATTAAGGGTAAAATTTCTTTTTATTGCAAAGTACTTCATGTTTCAAGGCAGGCATTCAACAAATTCCTAAAAACAAAGGATGCTCCTTGGAAATATCAGTCACTGGCAGATGCGATGATTGATATTTGTAGCCAAGATGAATGTAATGACACTTATGGAAGAATACGCATGTATCAGGCATTACAACTCAAACAGCCTGAAGGGGTCCATATCCCCGGCGAAAGAACTGTTTATCGTGTCATGGAAGAAATTGGTCTTAGTCATAGACCGAAGCGTAAGCCTAACGGTATTACCAAAGCAGATAAAGAAGCACGTAAATCTGAGGATTTAATTAAGCGTGATTTCACAGCTAAAAAGCCTCTTGAAAAGTGCATTACCGATATGACTGAAATAAAGGCTTCCGATGGGAAACTGTATGTTTCGGCTATTTTTGACTGCTACGATTTGGCAGTATTGGGTCTGGCTATGGACACAAATATGAAAGCCACTCTTTGCGAACAAACCTTAAATAATGCTTACAGAGCTTACCCTATGCTCCGAGGAGCTGTTCTTCATAGTGACAGGGGTACCCAGTATACCAGCGAGTTATACCGTAAAGCTATCAACAAATATGGCATTCTCCAAAGTATGAACAGTGCCGGTGGCAAATGCCATGACAACGCCAGATGTGAAAGTATGTGGGCGCGCTTCAAAGAGGAACTACTTTATGACCGCTATGATACTACCACAATGACCGTAGAACAGTTAAAAACCCTTATCTGGAGATACTTCATCAGCTATTGGAATAATCGGAGGATCTGCTCTGCTAACGGCGGACTACCTCCGATGGTTAAGCGACAGCAATACTATGCTTCGCTACAGGAGGCAGCATAAGGTCGAACATTCTTGAGAAAAAAGTGTAAACCAATATTGACAATATCA
>JAFXGR010000142.1 GCA_017520155.1 Lachnospiraceae bacterium | reverse complement strand
TTGTAACAGTTCAGCCATGCGACAAAAAGATATAAAATACTGTGTGGGAGCTTGCTCACTGAACAGTATTTTATATCTTTTTGGCATATGGCGCTCTGCCACAGCGAGGAAACTGTGCTTTAGCACTGTTTTCGAGCTGAAAGCTGAACTGTTACGTAATATTCATATGTACATAATATACAAATCAACATCGGGACGTTCTCACTTAACTACCCTCTTTATGATTTGTATATTATGTACAGGTAAGATTTATGATTTAGGCTTTTGACCCCGATATCATGATATTGTACGTGAACCTTAATATTACTTAATAAGAAATAATTAAATATGCCCCTAATGCAGGCGTAGTTTCAAAGGTAATTACTCCCTTACTGTATTGGGATTTCAAAATATCCAGTTTTCCGCCTTCTCTAACACGGATTACGTCAAATTTTTCTAAATTATCTTTGGGTGATATTTCCACTGCATAGGAAATCGTTTTATCACTTTCCGTAATTCCTTTATATACTCCATTTTTCATGGTTCCCATTTCTATATTCAAGTAAGCAATAGGTTTTCCGCCGACTGATGTCATGATACTATCCAGACTTGCCTTAGCTAAATTACTCTTTTTCAAATCCATATCCAGTATCTTTGCAAAAAGTCTTTCATTGGTCTCCAGTAAAAAATCTGCCTTCAGCTGTTCCTGTGGTGTTCTTACCGCTACATTAATTCCTTTGTTCAGGATGAACACTCCACTTACCGTACTTTTTTGTCCGGCAACACTGCTTGTAGTAGCATAACTAATCTTGGGAACCTGTTCTTCCTTCCTGTCTTGTGGATAATATCCTGTCTCAGTGCCTACTGCACGATTACCCTCTGCCATGGGTGAATTTGTGATCATACCACTTGTATTTTCTTTGTCTGACGGAGTCTCAATTTCCGGTTTACTCTGGCTGTTACTTCCTCCCTGGGTAATATCCGAATTTTCTCCTTCCGTGTTACTTCCACTTCCTTCCTGAATATTGTCCGGCTTTTCTTCTTCTGTGCTACTTCCACTTCCCGGCTGGCTGCTGTCCGGCTTGGATTCTACCTTCTCCTCCGGCTTGGATTCTGCTTTCTCCTCCAGCTTTGGCTCTGCCTTCTCTTCCAGCTTTAGCTCTGCCTTCTCTTCCGGCTTTAGCTCTACCTTCTCCTCCGGCTTTAGCTCTACCTTCTCTTCCGGCTGTTCCTTTTCCAAAATCTTTTCTCTTTGTTCCAACTTTCCATTAAACTCGATTTCTTCTACTCCAATTGTCTGGAATATCCTTTGTTTATATGTGTTTTCACTGGCTTTGGGTACATTGATTTTTATTTCCAGTTTATTTGTTGTCGAATAACCAAAGATTCCCTCATTAATTTCAGGCACCTCTTCTCCCTTAAACTCAATACTTTCCAGTTCATTTACCTGGCGAAATATTTCATCTTCTATCTTTTTTACGGTTGGGGGAAAAATTAAATTTTTAATTTTAGTTCCCAGGAATGCCTGCGCCTCAATAACCTCTACTCCTTCATGGAGTATGATCTCCTCCACATTGGTAAAAGCTCCCCCTGCCTCTCTCATAACTTCTTTTGACTTAAACTCCAGTCTTTTCACGTCTTGAGTTTTTAAATAATTATCTCCCTCATTCAACCAATCAATGGCACCTTCACGCTCATTTACCGTTAGGGTGCCGGTTACTTCATCCCATTGATAGGTCTGCGTCACTTTATCCTTCGCGGACTCTGTATCATGGTTGCTTTCCGGTAATGGCATACTATCTTTCCCTGATTCTGCTACAGGCTCTTCCTTTATCTTTTCTGCGCTATAGCCTTTGGCTATGTCTTTTGCGTGTGCCTTCTGTCCGGCAAATGACATTCCCAATATCAGAGCCAGTGCCAATACTGCACAGACTCTTTTTTGCATCTTCTTAAGCATGATTTCATCTCCTCCTCTTGCCTTTTACTTTAAACTATATATCCTAAAATTCCCAGTCCCAAAACAACTGCTATCATATGAGAAAGGAAAAAGGGAACTAAATTTTTACTTTTACTTTTTGTATATACTATATAGTAGATAATTCCCATAACCACCGGATATCCCAGTGCCGGCAACCATCCCTGATAGGTGTGGAAAGAAAAACGAACGAACAGAGAGAATAAAAAAACTCCAAAACGATATTTTCTCTCCACCAAAAGACAGATACCGATAAAATATAATTCTTCAAAAAAACCATTTACAACAGAAGAAAGAATCTCAAAAAGAGATACCATGGAAAGATATTCCCACACTCCCATTCCATAGCTTACTATGGTATTCTCTCCCTTTAAAAATCCAAGAATGGCCATAAATAAATCCATTCCCAATGCAAGGATAAGAAACAGAAATATCCCCCCTGCTACAGCCTTAACATCAACTGTAATGTTCCATCTTTTTATCTGAAACTGCCGAATTTTTAAATAAAAGAAAACAATACATAGTATGGTTATCTCACTGCTAATAATCATAAGGTGATCTGCCCGGGAAAATTCCGCTCCATACTCCGTCACTGCCTCTTCTATTTTTGAGAAAAAAATCATGTTGGAATTATAGATTGCCCCTCCAAACATGATTATGGTAAGAATTAATACATCCCATAGATTGATAGCCTCTGAGGATCTCCAGTATCTAATTTTTTCCTCTATCTTTTTCATCCTTGTCATCTCCTATAATCGTAATGGTGTACGTTACCTTGTATTTACCATACTTTGCTTATGAATTATGGTTTGTTGTCAGGATTTTACCTACACCTTATTATAAAAGACTTTTCTTTAGCTAACCTTAAGGCAGCCTTTATTTTTCTTTAAATCCATCCTGCAGTTTTTCCTTCCTTCTCCTTCTTCTTATTCTGTTGATATGTCGTTCAAAGTCTCCATTTTCCAATAATTCTGCCACCACCAGCTGTATATAAACAGAAACTGGACAGGAACGAAATCCTAATTCTTCATCATATTTTTTTTGTAAATCTGTGGGGAGAACCATGTAGCCTATCCTCAGTGCTGAAGACAAGGTTTTGGAGAAGGTATTCATATAGATTACGTGTGTTTTCCCTGACAAAGAAAACAAGGTTTCCTCCATGCCGGCAGTGGGAGAAAACTCAGATTCAACATCATCTTCGATCAAAAAACGGTTGTTTTGTTTTGCCCATCTTATATATTCATATTTTTTAGAGGCCGTGGCACTAACTCGAGTAGGATAGCTTCTATAGGGTGACAGATGAAGTATTTCTGCTTTGCTGTTTTGTAATGCATTGCTATCTAATCCCTCCTCAGTCATGGGAATTTTTTCTACACTGATTCCCTGCATCTGATAACTTTGCTCAATCTTTTCATAGGAGGGAGTTTCAATGGCATATTTCTTTTTTCTTCCCAGAATATCCGGCAATACACTATAGAAATATTCTGCTCCTGCTCCTATTACAATCTGTTCATCCTCCACGAAGATTCCTCTGCTTCGTGCCAGATAGTTTGCAATGGCCTTTCGCAGCTGTGGCGCTCCTTTTCCCGCAACAGTATGCATAATTCCTTCTCCATAATTTATAAGCACTCTACGCATTGTTTTTGCCAATACAGAATAAGGAAAGGTTTCTCTCTCCTTTTTTTCTATCTCATTAAACATAACAGGAGAAGATTCTTTTTTCTTCTCCCCCAGGTAAAATCCGTCTTCTTTTTTAAAAATCACATAATAACCACTACGTTGTCTTGCTTCCACATATCCTTCTTCAGCTAATAATTCATAAGCATGCTCTATAGTAATAATACTTATTCCCAAATTCTGAGCTAATACACGCTTTGACGGAAGTCTGTTACCGTTGACATAGACCCCCTCTACAATCTCTTTTTTTATCTTTTCATACAGGGTTAAATACGCAGGTTTCTTTCTTTTCATCTTTACCTCACATCAATTTCTAACTGGTCTTATTTTTTTATTTTATTTTGGTTATTTATATAATATCAATTTTGTCATATTTTACTATTACAAGATGTTGAGGTCAACAGCCCTTTTATCAAATTTCCATTGTGCATAATAGGCAATTCATAACGTCGGCATCTAAAAAAAAAGAAAAGAGGATTACTTATGAAAAATTCAACTAACAAAATTGTAATTGCTGCTCTTTTGGCGGCTCTTTGTTGTATTGCTACTATGGTAATTAAACTTCCTTCCCCCCTAAACGGCTATGTAAATTTGGGAGACTGTATCGTATTGCTCTGCGGCTGGGTACTGACTCCTCTGTATGGCTTTTTAGCTGCCGGAATCGGCTCTTGTCTTGCTGATCTTTTTTCCGGCTACGTTGTTTTTGCCCCGGCCACCTTTCTAATCAAAGGTTTCATGGCTTTTTTTGCCTATTATGGTGTAAAGCTTCTTTCTTTGAAAACGGGAAAGTTTTCAGCCAGACTTCTTACGGGAATCTTTTGTGAAACCTTTATGATTTTGGGATACTATATTTTTGAAGGTTTTCTCTATGGCTTTCTCCCTTCTTTAGTAAATATCCCTGCCAATGCAATGCAAGGACTGGTGGGAATTATTCTTGCTTTACTTCTTATTAAAATAGTAGAAAAAAATAAACTAATCTCTTTCCTTGAGTAAGCTTATTTATCACTGACCAAAGAAGAAAGAGCCGTTTTCCTTCTTAGATGAAAACGGCTCCTATTTAATCAAAGTATTTTTCTTAATGCCTTTAAATACTCCTTTTGCTCCGGTCTGATACGTTGGCTTTCTACTGCCTTTTGCAAAGCTTTCTTGTGAATCCACGGTTCTAATCTCCCTTCTGTAAAAAAAGGAAGAATCTGTTCATACTGTTTTGCCAAGGCCGTGGCAAAATACCAGGCAACCATCATTCGAATATAATACTCCTGCCTTTGAATCTTACTGATTATCTGTGGATACTTTAGAGAAAAATCTTTCTCTAAAAAATGATCCATCATCATTTTAATCCCAAATCGCACTGTATACTCTTCTTTTGCCTCAAACCATAAAGGAATTTCCTTTAAAAGCTCTTCTTTATGTGTTTTAAAAATTTTAGGTGTTAACTGATCACAGGTGGCCCAGTTATTCACATAAGGAAGAAAACGATTTAATTCCTTTACACATTCTTCCATATCCTTTATTCCTGCAATAAGAAAACCATGAATCTGGTTTTCCTCAAAATAGGAATGGGGCAGAACCCGGAAAAATGTTTTGTAACTTCCATCCTTTAACAAGTTCCCTGCCATTTTTTTCAGCTGAGGCGTTCTTACTCCAATCATGGTATCCGGATTTATAGAGGGGATTAATTTACTTTGAAAGCTTTTATATTGTTCATCTTTTAATGAGTATAGCTGTTCTCTTAATTGCCTGGTCGTCATATTTATCTCTATTCCTTTCGCTTCGCTCAGGTACAAAACGTTATGAAAAACTTCTCATTTCTTCTCTGTCTTCCCTCCATTCTTTTTAAACGTTTCTATAGGAAAAAACAGGTTTTTCACTTCTTGGCAAATAAAGGGAGGAAACTCTGTGATTTCCTCCCTCATTTGCTTCTGTATATTTATTATTTTTTTAGAAATCCACTTCTGTATCGTAGTAGCAGCATTTCAATAATTTTTCCATTTCTTCTACGCTGGGCTGACGAGGATTAGATCCTGTACAAGCATCTGCAACCGCATTTTTAGCAATTTCAGGAAGTCTTTCTAAGAATACTTCTTCCGGAACAAAGCCCTGCTCTGCAAAATAGCTATCGGGACCATAATTTTTGATACACTGAGGAATCTTTAAGTCATCGTTCATCTTGCGAAGGAACTTAATTAATAATTCAACCTTTTCCTCATCGTTTGCTCCACCAAGTCCGATGAAGTCAGCAATCTCACCGTAGCGTTTCTTTGCTGTTTCATCCTTTGCATTGAAGGCAATTACCTTGGGTAAGTACATAGCATTGGCTGCACCATGAATAATATGTGCACCGAATTCTTCAAAAGCTGCACCTGTTTTATGAGCCATAGAATGAACGATACCAAGTAAAGCATTGGAGAATGCCATACCTGCAAGACACTGTGCATTGTGCATGGATGCTCTCTTATCCATATCTCCGTTATAAGACTCAACTAAATCATTTTTTACCATCTTAATGGCATGTAATGCCAAAGGATCTGTGAAATCACAATTAGCAGTAGACACATAAGCTTCTACCGCATGTGTCATAGCATCCATTCCGGTATGTGCCACTAATTTCTGAGGCATGGTCTCTGCCAAATCAGGATCAACAATAGCGATATCCGGAGTAATTTCAAAATCAGCTAAAGGATATTTAATTCCCTTTGTATAGTCAGTAATAACAGAAAATGCTGTTACTTCTGTTGCTGTTCCGGATGTGGAAGGGATAGCAACAAAACGAGCCTTTTTACGAAGTTTTGGCATACCAAATACTACGCACATTTCTTCAAAAGTAATTTCAGGATATTCATATTTTACCCACATTGCTTTTGCTGCATCAATGGGTGATCCTCCACCAACTGCTACGATTAAATCAGGTTCAAAGGCCAGCATTTTTTCAGCCCCTGCCATAACGGTATCTACGGATGGATCCGGTTCAATACCTTCAATAAAATCTACTTCCATTCCTGCTTCTTTTAAGTATGCTTCAATACGATCCAGGAAACCAAAACGTTTCATGGAACCTCCACCTACACATACCATTGCTTTTTTACCTTCTAAGGTCTTTAATACTTCCAAAGAACCTTTTCCATGATATAAGTCTCTTGGTAATGTAAATCTTGCCATTGTAATCTCCTCCTATCATTTTTCCTTGGCATTTTTCATTGTTGAACTACTCAAATCCTATCTGAAAAATGGGACGTTACTGAGCAGCTTCTTACATTGTTAATTTTATCACATTCTCTTAAAATGGCAAGAGAATATTTTCATTCTGCTTTCATACTTTCATAAAATTCTTACTGTCAAGCAAGTTCAATTTCCTGCATTACCTTTTTAAACTGGGTTGCAAATAAAATAGCTGTGAAAGTCACTGCGATTATGTCTGCAACTGGTTCAGCCATATAAACGCCCTTTGTCTGATCGGCTATAATATGCGGCATAATGTAGATCAGAGGGAGCAGCAGAACAAATTTTCTGACAACCGCCACAATAATAGAATTGGCTGCCTTACCAAGAGAGGTAAACGTCATCTGACAAGCTATCTGAATACCAAATACACAAACACCACCGAGGTATATCCTTAACATTGGTGCTGCAAAATCTATTAAAGCTTTATCTGGTGTAAAAATGCCTACAAAAACTTTCGGGAACAGCATAACCGCTGCCCAGAGTGCTATGGAATAGGTCATACAGGTAATCAAGAGCAGACGGAAGGTCTTTTTTACACGGTCTGCATTTCTGGCTCCATAGTTATAACTTGTGATTGGCTGTGCTCCTTGTGCAATACCTTGCAGTGGAAGCATCGCAAATTGCATTACGCTGACCATGATCGTCATTGCACCTACCGCAATATCCCCACCATAGCGAAGCAGAGAGGAATTAAAACAGATAGATATCACACTTTCACTAGCTTGCATAATAAATACCGCCGCACCAAGTGCGATACAAGGCAAAATGATTTTACCCTGCAAACGCATATTCTTCTTGCGGATACGAAGTTTGGTTTTTTTACTGCAAAGGAAGATAATGACCCACACACAGGAAATGGCCTGTGAAAGAATCGTAGCCAGAGCGGCACCTTTTACGCCCATATTCAATCCGAAGATAAACAAAGGGTCTAAGGCAATATTGCACACCGCACCAATCAGAACAGAGATCATAGAAATTGTTGTAAAACCCTGTGCCGTAATAAAAGTATTCATACCCAATGTCATCTGCACAAACAATGTGCCGATGGCATAAATACTCATATAATCCGTAGCATATCCAATGGTGTTCTCACTTGCTCCAAAAGCAAGCAACAACTCTTCGTTCCAAATCAGAAGCACCATTGTAAGGATAAGGGATACGATAACTTGAAGACTGAAACAGTTGCCTAATGTTTTTTCAGCAGATTCATTATCTTGCTTACCCATAAATATGGATGCTCTCGGTGCCCCACCGGAACTAACAAGAGCCGCAAATGCAGAAACCAGTATAATCAGCGGCATACAAACACCAACACCCGTGAGAGCCAAACTGCCATCACCAGGCATATGACCAATATAAATTCGGTCAACAATGTTATACAACATATTAATAAGCTGTGCTACTACCGTTGGAATAGACAACTTGAAAAGTAATTTACCAATAGGCTCAGTGCCTAAAAACTCTTTATTTGATTCCATACTATATGCTCCTATTTACTTTTAATCACGTTCTGCAGCTGCCTGTATTTTTACCGCAAAAACAATGGCAGCTACTAAAATCTCCACACCTTTAGTGGGTCTCTGTTTCGCACGTCTCCATTTCTCTGGTGAGAAACTCCGACGAACTCAACTGGCTAAAGCCAATAATACAAAACCGATACAACTTCCATCCTGTACGGAGATGAAAATTGCAGCGGTTTTATTATGTCTCAGACAAATCCACAACTCGTGTGGCAATTCTCTGAGCCAAATGCCGGTTATGGGTAACGGCAATAATACCCATGTTTTGCTTTTCGGCTTCTTCCAAAAC
>JAFXGR010000141.1 GCA_017520155.1 Lachnospiraceae bacterium | reverse complement strand
CTAAGCGTGAAGCCCCCCTCAAGATGAGATATCCCAGTTAGTAAGACCCCTTGAAGACGACGAGGTAGATAGGGCTGAGGTGGAAGCACAGTAATGTGTGGAGCTGACAGTTACTAATCGGTCGAGGGCTTATCCAAGGAAATAGGGAAAGAAGGAAAGGTCAGTTTTGTGCACAGGCTGCACAAAACGTGAGAAAAGGTAGATATTAGAGGCAAAAATCCCATTGCAAAGCAATCTGGAATGGATTTTTGCAGGAAACTGCAAAGCAGTTTTGTATTCGGTTTTGAGGGTATTTCACTTAAAACAGCAAAGAAAAAATTTAAACCTTACCTAATGGTAAGGTTTTTTTGTATACAGATTCTATGTATAGGAAAAATAAGAAAAATATTTTTTATTTGTATTACGAAAAACTTCTGTAGAAAAAGTTTATTAAGATAGAAATAAAAATTAGAGAACAAAGGATAAAAATTCATAGTTGTATTAAATAAAGGGAAAGTTATTCTTTTTTTTAGAAAATATGTTTGAAAGTTTAAGTAAACATGATATAATGTCACTATGAAATATTTATGGGGATAATAGGTTGGGAGACCTGTTTAAAAAATTAAAGAGGTGATAATATGGATACTAAGATTCTGTTAGAAAATGGTACGAATGAATTAGAAGTGTTGGAGTTTACATTAGACGGTAATTCCTATGGAATTAATGTTGCGAAGATAAAAGAGATTATTACATATCAGGAAGTAACACCGGTACCCAATTCACATCCAAGTATTGAGGGAATTTTTATGCCCAGAGATACTATGATTACTGCCATTGACTTGAAGAATTGCCTACAGAGAGGAACTTCACAAAAGGGTGGTTTATTCATTGTAACTAATTTTAATAAGCTGGATATTGCTTTTCATGTAGATCAGGTACTGGGAATTCATCGAGTATCATGGAATGATATTATTCAGCCCAATGCTACAATATCTACAACAGAAGAAGGTATCTCCACAGGAATCATTAAGAAGAATGATAAGCTGATTATTATCCTGGATTTTGAAAAAATCGTTACTGATATTAATCCGGAGACAGGATTAAAGATTAATGAAATTGATGAATTAGGTGCCAGGGAAAGAAATGATGTACCTATTTTAATTGCAGAAGATTCCGTATTATTGAATAAGTTAATTGTTGATTCTTTAAAGAAAGCGGGATATATGAATCTTACTCATACAGAGAATGGTTTGGAGGCATGGAATTTTATTAATGAATGTATCGAACATGATGATTTGAAGGATCATGTAAGATGCGTTATCACTGATATAGAAATGCCTAAAATGGATGGTCACCGTTTAACAAAATTGATTAAAGAGAATGATGATACGAAGGATATTCCTGTTGTAATATTCTCTTCCCTTGTAAATGAAGAGATGAAGAGAAAGGGAGAAGCGTTAGGTGCCGATGCACAGCTTTCCAAGCCTGAAATTGGAAATCTAGTTCGTGAAATTGATAAATTAGTTCTTGAAGTTTAAGATTTATAGAAAAGAAGCAGGGAATTAGTTCCCTGTTTTTTTCTGTTTTGTTTATATTGGTAAAATTATAGGAAGGATATTAAAAATTATCATGGAATTAAATAAAATACTAGATGAATATGATATGATTTTATTGGGAATAGGAGAAGGATTTGAAGAAGAATTTCCCGAGGAAATGAAACAGGGAAAGGAGTACTCCCTGGAAAAAGATATTCAAAGAAAAAATTATTTGGAAGAGCATAAGAATACAAAGGCTGATTTGGCATATCAAAAGTTAGCTGAGGGGCTAAAAAATAAAAATTATTTTGTAGTGACCTTATGTCAGGATGATAAAATTTATCACAGCGGCTTAAAAAAGGAGAGAATTGTCGCCCCTTGCGGAAGTTACAGTTTTTTACAATGCACTAATGTATGCAGCAGTGATATTTACAACTTTGAGGAAATGAAAGAATCCATAGAAAAAGGAGAAAGTCCGGTCTGTCCTCATTGTAAGGAGCCCTTGGTAATGAACAGGATAGGTGTTCCCAAATATAGTGAGGAAGGATATTTGCCCCAATGGAATTTATATACAAAATGGATTCAGGGAACACTAAATAAGAAACTTCTTTTACTGGAATTGGGAGTAGGAATGAAATACCCTTCTGTTATTCGTTGGCCCTTTGAAAAAATGTGTTATATTAATGAGAAAGCCAGATTAGTAAGAGTAAATGATTATTTACATCATATGACAGAAGAACTAAAAGAAAAAGGTGATTCAGTTCAGGAAAATCCTGTAGAATTTGTTTTAAATCAATTTGTATAAAAATACAGAATATGATACACTTAAGTTTAAGTAAAACCTTTAGGGAGGGTGTCTTATGAAATCAAATGAAGAAACTTTAGATGATTTATTGAAATCAATGGAAGACTTTGATATCAATATGAATATGGAAGATGATAGTTCCATGGAAATTCTGAATGAAATTTATGATGCACCATATGGGGATAGTACTGTGGGAGAGGGAGGAGAAGAATCAAAACCTTTGTCTGCATTAGAGAAGCTGATGGCGGAAATGCAGGGAGAAGCTAAGCAGTCTGAGGAGACTGTAGAAGATATACAAGAGGAAGTTCTCACAGAGGAAAATATTGAAAATCTTTTGGAAACGGCAAGAAGTACTGCACAGGAACCGGCAGATGATATGGCTGATTATGAGTTGCAGGAAGATATTAATATGGCAGAGATAGAGGCTTTGCTGAATATGTCTGACAATAATGAAATAGTAGATGAAGGTGGATTTTCTTCAGTTCAGGAACAGGCAATTTTTATTACTGATACAGAAGATGAAGCGGAAGAACAAGTACTGGAATTGGATCCGGCAGAATTAGATGCGCTTTTATCAAAAGATTTGCAGCCGGAGCCTGTAGATAAAGCTGTTCCTGAGAAAAAAACTGAGAACAGTCAGGCGAAAGAGAAGAAGAAAAAGGAAAAAGTAAAAAAAGAAAAATCAGAGGGAATTTTTAAGAAATTATTTAAAATCTTAATGGAGGAGATTCCTGATGAAGAACCAGCGGAAGCCTCCTCCTTAAATCTTTCCGAAGAAAATAAAGACATTTTAAATGAGTTGGATAAAGAAAAAGGAAAGAAAAAGAAGAAAAAAGATAAGAAGGATAAAAAGGCGAAGAAAGAGGAAGCTAATCAGAAGGAAAATGAAGGAAAGCCAAAGAAAGAAAAGAAGGTAAAGCCTAAAAAGGAAAAGAAGCCAAAGAAAGAAAAGGAACCGGAAAAACCGGAGAAAAAATTACCGAAGAAAAAGGTGATTGTTACTTTTGTTTTTGCATTCTCAATTTTAGCGGCTATATTATTGGTTGAAATATTTTTACCTCCGATTCTTTCCAATAAGGTGGCAAGCAGTGCCTTCGACCAGGGGGATTATAAAACTGCATATCAGGAGTATTACGGAAAGAAGCTGTCAGAAGAAGATGACCTTAGATTCCAAGGAGCAAAAACTATTTTAAGAATGCAGAGTAGTCTTGATGGATATTATAATTACATAGCCATAAATAAGAACATAATGGCATTACATTCTTTACTGGAGGGTGTACATCTTAAGAGTGATATTTTTTCTGATGCTGAGGCTTATAAAGTAACAGGACAAGTAGATAAAGTTTATCAGGATATTTTAACCCTTTTAAATTCAGAATATAATTTAACTGAAGAAGAGGCAGTACAGTTAACAGAAATGGAAAGTGATGTACGGTATACACAGGAGTTAACTGTTATTGTTAATGGTGATGCTTTTGAGGCAGAGATGACGGATACACAGCAGATGAGTGAGGAAACACCGGAAGTAACAGAAAGTGTACAAGAGGAGATTATTGAAGAAAGCAAACAGGAGGATTTACTTCCTGAAGAGATAGAACTTATTCAGGGGGAAGAATAGGAGTTTATGGTTGCTGTTATTGATTATGATGCAGGAAATATAAAAAGTGTAGAAAAAGCAATCCAATTTTTAGGTGGAGAAGTTATTGTGACAAGAGATCCGGAAGAGATTTTAAAGGCATCTCATGTTATTTTACCGGGAGTTGGTTCCTTTGGTGATGCAATACGAAAATTAGAAGAATATAATTTAATACCGGTAATTCATGAGGTGGCAGCACGTAAAATCCCCTTTTTAGGAATTTGTCTTGGTCTTCAACTATTGTTCGAAAGCAGTGAGGAAAGTCCGGGAATAAAAGGATTGGGACTATTAAAGGGAAAAATCAAAAGAATTCCGGAAGAAAATCAATTAAAGATTCCTCATATTGGATGGAATGCGCTTTCTTATCCAAAATCAGGACGTTTGTATCAAGGAATTAAAGAACATTCTTACGTTTATTTTGTTCACTCTTATTATTTGGAAGCTGAAGAAGATATTGTAACCGCAGCAACAGAATATGGAACGTATATTCATGCATCAGTAGAAAAGGAAAATATTTTTGCATGTCAGTTTCATCCTGAAAAAAGTTCAGATGTGGGACTTAAGATTCTAAAAAACTTTTTAGAAGTTAAAAAGGAGGAACTGTAATGTTTACAAAACGTATTATTCCCTGTCTGGACGTACATGCAGGCAGGGTTGTAAAAGGAGTTAACTTTGTTAACCTGAAGGATGCAGGAGATCCGGTAGAAATTGCAGCTGCTTACGATGTTGCAGGGGCAGATGAACTTGTTTTTTTAGATATTACAGCTTCTTCAGACGGCAGAGATACAGTAGTGGATATGGTAAGAAGAGTGGCGGAAAAAGTATTTATTCCCTTTACTGTGGGAGGAGGAATACGCACAGTAGACGATTTCAGAATGCTTCTTCGGGAAGGGGCAGATAAGATTTCTATTAATTCTTCTGTTATTGATCGTCCTCAGTTAATCAGTGAAGCTGCCGATAAATTTGGAAGTCAATGTGTGGTTGTTGCCATTGATGCCAAAAGGAGAGCAGATGGAAGCGGATTTAATATTTATAAGCATGGCGGCCGCCTTGATATGGGGATTGATGCGGTAGAATGGGCTATGCAGGCTGAAAAGCTGGGAGCAGGGGAAATTCTTCTTACCAGTATGGATCAGGATGGAACTAAGGTTGGGTACGATCTTGAACTCACAAAAAATATTGCTGATAATGTAAAGATTCCTATTATAGCCTCAGGAGGAGCCGGAGAGCTGAAGCATTTTAAGGATGCACTTACTATAGGAAAAGCTGATGCTGCTTTGGCAGCTTCCCTTTTTCATTTCAAAGAATTAGAGATTAAACAGGTAAAAGAGTACTTGAAAAAAGAGGGAGTCTCCGTACGTTTATAAAGAGAATAACAATTATTCAGAAAAAGATGATGAATAGTAAAAATAAAGGAGTTGTTTATGGCAGGAATAGCAAATGATTGGTTGCCGGTACTGGAGCCGGAGTTTAAAAAAGAGTACTATAAGCAGCTTTTTTATTTTGTAAAAAAAGAATATGAAACAAGGCAGATATTTCCCCCTGCAGAGGATATTTTTAATGCCTTTCATGCTACTCCGTTTCATAAAGTAAAGGTATTATTACTGGGACAGGATCCGTATCATAATATAGGACAGGCTCACGGAATGAGTTTTTCCGTACTTCCGGGGCAGGAAATTCCTCCTTCCTTACAAAATATTTATAAGGAATTGGAAACAGATTGTAATTGTTATATTCCCAATAACGGATATTTAAAAAAATGGGCAGATCAGGGAGTACTTCTTTTAAATACTGTGTTGACTGTGCGTGCTCATCAGGCAAATTCTCATAGGCAAAAAGGCTGGGAGGAATTTACAGATGCAGTTATTAGAGCAGTAAATGAGATAGACCGGCCTGTTGTACACCTCCTTTGGGGAAGACCGGCAGGAGAGAAGGCTAAAATATTAAATAATCAAAAGCATTTGGTACTAACAGCTCCTCATCCCAGTCCACTGTCAGCCTATCGAGGTTTTTTTGGCTGTAAGCATTTTAGTAAGGCTAATGAATTTCTGATAAAAAATGGATTGGAACCAATCGATTGGCAGATTAATGATATAGGATAAGTGAGAAAATTTTATAAAAAAATAAAAGAGGTTATAAAAATCCCAAAATAGTTTTGTTTTGGGATTTTTTTGTTTCTAAGTTAATCGTTGGGACGATATTTCTTTGGATATGGCTCTATTATTATATTCAGAAGTATTTTTTATAGAATTATTAGACTTAATCATGATGAAAAAGGATAGGGATATTTTTACAATGATAAAAGTGAATAAAAAATCTCCAAATTAAAGAAATAATACTTGACTTTGGGAAGAATTCAGTATACCCTTTCTTTAGTAGTACTAAAAAGAACTACTAAAGAAAGGGTCTTAAAATGAATAAGACAGATCTGACGGAAAGACTGATTAAATTTAATTTAAGCAGACAGGAAGCACAGCTCTATCTTTGTCTGTGGGAAAAGGGAAAACTGACAGGGTATGAGGCAGCAAAGCTTTTAGGATGCTCCCGTTCTAATATTTATTCCTCATTAAAGGTTTTAGTGGAAAAGGGAGCAGCCTTGGTTATAGAAGGTTCACCACTGGTTTATTCAGCCATAGAGCCTGCTGAGTATATGGAGAATAAATTGCAGGAACTAAAGGAAGAAAAAGAATATATTTTAAAAGAACTTCCGGAAAAAGAGAAAGAAAAGGGAGGATATTTTACCATTCAAGGAAGTAATCATATACAGAATAAAATTTCCCATATGATTCGTGAGTGTGAAAAAAGATTATATTTTTCAGCAGAAGGAGAGGTAATTTCTTTCTACAAAGAACTGTTAAGAGAGCAAAAGGAAAAAGGGTTGAAAGTAGTATTAATGAGTAATGAGGATTTTTCCGCTATTGCCACCAAGTTTTATCAGGACAAGCCGGAAAAAGGGCAGATTCGTTTAATTACAGATTCTTCCTGTGTGTTAACCGGAGAATTAACAGGAAAAACAGTGGATACCTGCCTTTACTCAGAACAGGAAAATTTGGTATCCATTATGAAGGATGCCTTAGGTAATAAAATTAAATTATTAGAATTAGAAGGAATAGAAAGGATGGACAGTCATGATTAGAGTTGGAATTTTAGGTTATGGAAATTTAGGAAGAGGAGTAGAAAGCGCCATTAGACAAAATCCGGATATGGAATTAACAGCAGTGTACACAAGAAGAGCGCCGGAATCGGTAGTGTTACAGTCTAAGGAGATTCCGGTATATGCCGTTGAGGAATTAGTAAATCATAAGGAGAAGATAGATGTTCTTGTTCTTTGCGGAGGAAGTGCTACAGATTTACCAAAGCAGACACCGGAATATGCAAAATATTTTAATGTGGTAGACAGCTTTGATACTCATGCAAAAATACCGGAGCATTTTAAAACAGTAAATGCCGGTGCAAAGGAAGGGGGAAAGACAGCCTTGATTTCTATTGGATGGGATCCGGGAATGTTTTCTGTAAATCGTTTGTACGGTAATGTAATTTTACCTGAGGGAAGGGACTATACTTTCTGGGGAAAAGGAGTAAGTCAGGGACATTCAGATGCTATCCGAAGAATTGAAGGAGTAAAAGATGGAAAACAATATACCATTCCTGTGGATAGCGCCTTGGAGGCAGTAAGAAGGGGAGAAAATCCTGAATTAACTACAAGAGAAAAACATTTAAGAGAATGTTTTGTGGTAGCTGAGGAGGGAGCTGATCTTGAAAGAATTGAGAATGAGATTAAAACCATGCCTAACTATTTTGCAGAGTACGATACCACGGTTCACTTTATTTCCCAAGAGGAATTAACCAGAGACCACAGCGGAATACCTCATGGAGGATTTGTCTTAAGAAGCGGTGTTACCGGATTTAACAAAGAACATAAGCATTTAATTGAATATTCTTTGAAACTGGATTCCAATCCGGAGTTTACAGCTTCTGTAATTGTGGCATATGTGAGAGCTGCTTACCGTATGAATCAGGAAGGATTAACGGGATGTAAGACGATCTTTGATGTGGCTCCGGCTTATTTAAGTCCTTTATCAGGAGAAGAATTAAGAAAAAATTTATTATAGGGATAGAGAAAAGGCAGAGGAGAGATACAAATGGAAAAGAAAACTTTCGTAAGGAAAGAACAAATAGAAGAAATTGTAAAGAAATATCCAACTCCATTTCATATTTACGATGAAAGAGGAATTCGTGAAAATGCTAAAGCATTAAAGGAAGCTTTTTCCTGGAATAAGGGATTTAAAGAATATTTTGCGGTAAAAGCAACTCCCAATCCTTATTTAATTGATATTTTACGAGAATATGGCTGCGGCTGTGACTGCTCCTCTTACACAGAGCTTATGCTCTCTGAAGCCATGGGAGTAAAGGGAGAGGATATTATGTTTTCTTCTAATGAAACTCCTGCAGAAGAGTACAAATATGCCAATGAGCTGGGAGCTATTATTAATTTGGATGATATTACTCATATTGAGTTTTTAGAAAAGACCATTGGAAAATTACCGGAAATGATCAGCTGCAGATATAATCCCGGTGGAGTATTTAAAATCAGTACAGATATTATGGATAATCCGGGAGATGCTAAATACGGAATGACTACAGAGCAGATGTTTGAAGCATTCCGTATATTAAAAGAAAAGGGAGTGAAGAAGTTCGGAATCCATTCTTTCTTAGCAAGTAATACGGTAACCAATGAATATTATCCTACGTTGGCTAAACAGTTATTTGAATTGGCAGTAGAGTTAAAGAAAAAGGTAGGAGTAGAAATTGCATTTATCAACCTTTCCGGAGGAGTCGGTATTCCTTATCGTCCTGAGCAGGAGAAAAATGATATTTATGCCATAGGAGAAGGGGTACGTAAGGCCTTTGAAGAAGTTCTTGTACCTGAGGGTATGGGAGAAGTAGCAATTTATACAGAATTGGGACGATTTATGATGGCTCCTTACGGTCATTTGGTAACTCAGGCCATTCATGAAAAGCATACCCATAAGGAATATATTGGATGTGATGCCTGTGCAGTTAATTTAATGCGCCCTGCTATGTATGGTGCTTATCATCATATCACTGTTTTAGGAAAGGAAGGTGCTCCTTGTGATCAGGTTTACGATGTGGTAGGCTCCTTATGTGAAAATAATGATAAATTTGCCATTGATCGAAGTCTTCCCAAGATTGAAGTGGGAGATTATCTGGTAATCCATGATACAGGAGCTCATGGCTATGCCATGGGTTACAATTATAACGGCAAATTAAAATCGGCAGAATTATTGCTGAAAGAGGATGGAAGTGTAAAATTAATTCGAAGAGCAGAGACCCCCAAGGATTATTTTGCCACCTTTGATCAGCTAGATATTTTTGATAAGTTTAAGTTTTAAACAGCAAAACTCCCTTCTTTACCAATTGGGTAAAGGAGGGAGAAAAGAAGTAAAAGAGAAAGAGGAAAAAAATGGCACTATAAAGTGTGAAAGTATCTGCAGCATCTTATTTTCTCTTAAGTGAAAGGAATAATTTAAAGAATGAAAACATATGCAGTCAGATTAACCCGGGGAATGGATTTACTTAAGTCAATAAAAGAATATTGTATAGAACATCACCTTAGGGCAGGTATTGTTCTTAGCGGTGTGGGATGTGTGTTAAAAGCTCGTGTTCGTGATGCCTCAGGTGTAAGTATAGTGGAGATTGATGAGCATATGGAAATTGTTTCTTTAACAGGAACAATATCAGAAAAAAGATGTCATCTTCATATCTCCTTTGCAAAAGAAGATTTATCGGTGATAGGAGGACATCTGGTGGAAGGATGTGTGATTAACACTATCTGTGAATTAGTTATTGGTGAAATGGAAAATTATAGCTATGATGTGGAATTTGATGACGAAACGGGGTATGAAGAATTAGTGATTAAGCTCTTAGGCTGAGAAGGATAATCAAGAATCATGCAGCTTTCAAAAGTTCAATAAAAATATAGGGATGTGCAGAAGTAGAGTTGTTTTTTTGAAACAATTTTTGCAAAAAACTCTTGTGTTTATTCCTTATATATGGTATTATAATCTTCGTTCCAGGAGAATATAAGCAGGAGTGGCGGAATGGCAGACGCATCAGACTCAAAATCTGACGCTGGCAACAGTGTGTGGGTTCAAGTCCCATCTCCTGCATGAAAAAATAGAGATAGACGATTTATCGTCTATCTCTATTTTTTATGTCGAGGAGTCCCTCTAGCCCAGGGTTCAAGGTCTCCTCGACATAAATGTCTCGTCGGTCGGTTCCACGGGAAAAAGGTTCACAGAACCTTTTTCTTAGTCCGTCTCACCCCATATCCTGCAGTCACATTTTCTTCAAGAAAAATTTATTGACTTCTATGGGAAAATGAATAAAATGAAATGGTAGGTTTTATCCGGATAAAGAGGAAAAAGTATTTCTTAAGGATAAACCAAGAAGTCAGAGGAAATAAGAGGTCATTTTATGGATAGAGAAAAGATGCCGGTGGAGTTGTATGCCATTCATACAGGATATTTAGATGATGAGATTATTTTCAGAAAGAGATTACAGCAGGTATCTTACCAAAGATATGAAAAAGTAAATTCTTATAAAATTAAGGAAGAGCAAAAGCGTTCCCTGGCAGCAGGGGTATTGCTTGAGACGATTTTAAAGGAAAGAGGGTATGATCCAAAGCAAATAGAAAGGGAAGAAGGAGGAAAGCTTTATCTTCCCAATGTGGATGATTTTTATTTCAGTATTGCCCATTCCGGGGAATACGCAGTTTGTGCCATTGCCGATCTTCCGGTAGGTGTGGATATTCAGCAAAGAAGAAATACCAGAAGTAAGATTGCAAGACGTTTTTTTCAAACTGCGGAGGCAGATCATATAGAGGGACAGCCGGAGGAAAAAAGAGAGGAATTATTTTTTCGCTATTGGACCGGTAAGGAAAGCTATTTGAAGCTTACGGGAAAAGGACTTTTTGGAGGTCTGGACAGCTTTATGGTGGATATGGAGCAGAGTAAAATTATAGATCCATATCAGCATCAGGATATTTTCCTAAAGGAATATCATTGTTTTGAAGATTATTATATTTCTGTAGCCTGCTACAGTTCTGATTTTTCCACTTTTATTAAAAAGATATATTATCGATTGTAACTACTCAGTAGAGCAGAAATTGTTAGGATAGATGATAAGAGAAGTAGTTTTTGGAAAAAACTACGTTTATATTTCATGGGAAGAATAAAAGAACAGAGTGTTAATAAGACAAGGACTTTGCTAAATTTAAGCAAAGTTCTTATTTTTTAGGGAATAAAACAGTTAAGTTTTACTTTGGGGAAATAAAACAGGATTTTTTTCATATGTATAGATAAAGCAATAACAGAGGAAAGAAAACATGGCAGCAAAAATTGTATTGGATGCAGGACATGGAGGCTGGGATAATGGAGCCTCTTTTGAAAACAGAAGAGAGAAAGAGGATAATTTAGCCTTAACATTGGAGGTGGGAAGGCTGTTAAAAGAAATGGGTTTTGATGTGGTATTTACCAGGATAGAGGACATTTATCAGTCCCCCTTTAAAAAGGCAACCATAGGAAATGAAGAGGGGGCAGATTTATTTGTCAGCATCCATCGAAATTCCAGTGCTGTGCCTAATCAATACCAAGGAGTGGAAACCCTGGTTTATTCAGAAACAGGAGTACCTAAAGAGGTAGCAGAAAATATCAATGAGCAGCTGGAGCAGGTGGGATATGTAAATCTGGGGATTGAGGAAAGACCTAATCTTATTGTGTTAAATTCTACCCAAATGCCTGCAGTTTTGGTAGAAGCAGGATTTATTAATTCCCAAGCAGATAATAAGCTTTTTGAGGAAAGGTTTGAGGAAACCGCTTATGCCATTGCTGAAGGGATTAAAGTTGGATTATATAACAGCTAAGGAAAATGCTTTGTTAACAGAAAGGAAGAAAAATGATAGAAGAGAATAAAGAAAAGGACAGTGCACTTAAAGTATGTGGGGATTTTCTTTTTGCCTTAAGTATAAGTTATGGTGTAACTATTGTGGGGATATTTTTGTTGGCATTTTTATTGTTGGTTTTTCAACTTTCCGTAAATACAGTACAGTGGCTGCTGATTATACTTTATACAGTGGCTTCTTTTTGGGGAGGTTGTATTTTAGGAGGAAGAAAAAAACAAAAGGCAGGATTACAGGGAATGAGTCTGGGAGCTGTTTATTACGGTATTTTTTTAATGATCTCTTTTTTGCAGAAATCGCAGCAGCAATGGAAAGAGGGGGTAATAGGAATTCTTTTCCTGACAATATTGGCTGCAGGTCTGGGAGGAATTACACAATCTTTTAGAAGAAATTAGGAAGTTCTTTTCTAAAAATAAGGAGTATGCTATACTACTTTAGAATTTAAAGTAACCCATAGGGATGAAAAAAGAGGAAATGAGGAAGTACCAATGAATAAGAAGAAAAGTATGATAAAATTAGTCCTTATTTTTTTGATTATGATTGCAGGAGCTTATATATGCTTTTTTGGAATCAATGCAAAAAAAGAGGCCTCTGTAGCAGATATTAAGCTGGGACTTGATTTGGCAGGAGGAGTAAGTATCACTTACCAGGTAGTAGGCCAGGAGGAGCCCAGTCCTGAGGATATGGCAGATACCATTTTTAAACTGCAAAAGCGTGTAGAGGCTTATAGTACGGAAGCACTGGTATACCAGGAGGGAAACAACCGTATTAATATAGAAATTCCGGGAGTATCTGATGCCAATCAGATTTTAGAAGAGCTGGGTAAGCCCGGTTCCCTGGTCTTTACGGATCAGGAAGGAAATATTGTCTTAAACGGAACTGATATTGCAGAGGCAAAGGCAGCAAATCAGGCAGACCAGATGGGAAACAGTGAGGTGGTAGTGGCCCTGTCCATGACAAAGGAGGGAGCTGCAAAGTTTGCTGAGGCGACCAGAAAGGCAGCACCTAACCAGGAAATTATTTATGTAATTTATGATGGAGAGGTAGTATCTGCGCCCAGAGTTACCGCAGAAATTACAGATGGTCAATGTGTAATTCAGGGAATGATGGATTACGAAGAGGCAGAAAAGCTTTCCAGTATTATCCGTATTGGCGGATTAAAGTTAGAGCTGGAAGAATTATGGTCTAAGGTAGTAGGTCCCCAATTGGGAAGTTATGCTATTGAGACCAGTATTAAGGCAGGGGTAATCGGTTTGATTTTGATTATCCTGTTTATGGTTGTGGTGTATCGCCTTCCCGGCTTTGCCGCCTCCTTAGCCTTGCTTACCTATATGATTTTAACAGTTCTTCTACTAAATGGATTTGAAATTACTCTTACCTTGCCGGGAATTGCCGGTATTATTTTATCCATTGGGATGGCAGTAGATGCCAATGTAATCATTTTTGAAAGAATACGAGAGGAGCTGGCAGTAAGAGAAGACATAGAAGCAGCCATAAAAACAGGGTTTAAAAAGGCCTTATCTGCGATTATTGACGGTAATGTGACTACCCTGCTGGCAGCAGCAGTTCTTGGATTTATGGGAACCGGGGGAATTAAAGGATTTGCCCAGACACTGGCCCTGGGAATTGGGATTTCCATGTTTACTGCTTTGTTTGTTACCAAATGGCTGCTGGAAGGATTTTACTGTTTAGGACTGCAGAAAATAGGATTTTACGGAAAAGCAAAGGAAATAGGAAAATATAATATTTTAGGGGGAAGAAAGATTTACTTTGCCATATCCCTGATCTTACTGTTAGTAGGAATAGGTACCCTTGGAATTAATAAGGTAAAACAGGGAAGTATTTTAAATTACAGTCTTGACTTTGTAGGAGGAACGGCCACTACCATTACCTTTGAAGAGGAGTTAACCATTGAAGAAATTAATGAACAGGTGGTAACTTTAGTGGAAGAAGTGACCGGTGACAGCGGAGTACTTCCTCAGAAGGTAGAAGGCTCTAAGGATGTAATTTTAAAAACAAGAGCTTTATCCGTAGAAGAAAGAGATGCCCTGAATACGGCATTGGAGGAAAAATTTAAATTAAATACAGACAATATATCAGTGGAAACCATTAGTTCTACTATTAGTAAGGAAATGAAGAAGGAAGCTATTATTGCCGTGGCTTTGGCAACTCTTTGTATGATGATTTATGTATGGCTTCGTTTCAGTGATATTCGATTTGGAGCAAGCAGTGTTTTGGCGTTGGTACACGACGTCTTAATTGTTATCGGTTTCTATGGTATAACAAGAATAGCAGTAGGAAATACCTTTATTGCCTGTATCCTTACTATTGTGGGATATTCCATTAATGCCACCATTGTAATTTTTGACCGTATTCGTGAAAACAGAAAAACAAATCCCGGTGAGGAATTGGATACCGTAATTAATTCCAGTATTAACCAAACCTTAAAACGAAGTATCTTTACTTCCCTAACCACATTTATTATGGTAGCGGTACTTTATGTATTAGGAGTTTCTGCCATTAAAGAATTTGCCCTTCCATTGATGGTAGGAATTATTTCCGGAGCTTATTCTTCAATTTTTCTGGCAGGAAGTCTTTGGTATATGTTAAAACAAAAGTTCCCTCATGAAGAGGAAGAGGACGAAGATTATGTCTAAGTGGTTTCTTAGTACTAAAAGGGCAGATTTTGAGGAAATAGGAAAAAACTTTGGAATCAGCCCTGTTTTGGCAAGAATTATACGAAACAGAGATATGATAACAGAAGAAGAAATTGAAAAATATTTAAAGGGCGGACTTGGGGATCTTTACGATCCCTATCTGCTTTTTGGATTAAGACAGGCAGTAGAGATTTTACAAGAAAAAATTAACAATGGAGCAAGTATTCGTGTAATAGGAGATTATGACGTTGACGGAATCTGTGCTACTTATATTTTAAAAAAAGGCCTGTGGCTTTGCGGGGCAAAAGTGGACAGAGTAATTCCACACAGAATAAAGGATGGATACGGAATTAATGAACAGCTGATTCAGGAAGCCTATGAAGAGGGAATTGATACCATTATTACTTGTGACAATGGTATTGCAGCGATGGAGCCTATTACTTTGGCAAAAAAAATGGGAATGACCTGTATTATTACCGACCATCATGAGGTACCCTTTGAAGAAACAGAAGAAGAAAAGAAATATATAATCCCTCCTGCTGATGCAGTAATTGATCCTAAGATAGAAGAATGTAAGTACCCCTTTAAAAAAATTTGCGGAGCGGTAGTGGCCTGGAAATTAGTTACAGCTTTATTGGATGTATTTCAGGTAAAGGAAGAGGAAAGAGGAGATCTTTTGGAACTGGCCGGCTTTGCCACCATCTGTGATGTGATGGAACTTAAGGATGAGAATCGTATTATAGTGAAAGAAGCCTTAAAAAGTATGTCCCATACAAAAAATAAAGGGTTAGAAGCTTTGCTTAAGGTATATGAAATTACCCCGGACAGCCTGTCCGCCTATCATATCGGTTTTGTTCTGGGACCCTGCTTTAATGCCACAGGAAGACTGGATACCGCCATAGGAGCTTTGGAACTTTTAGAGTGCGAAAAGGAAAGGGAAGCTATTTTTTTAGCAGCGGGATTAAGAGACCTAAATGAAAGCAGAAAAGAAATGACAGATCAGGGAATGAAGGAGGCCATAGAGCAGTTAGAGACCATGGGCTATAACAAGGATAAAGTTATGGTGGTGTATCTGCCCCATTGTCATGAAAGTTTGGCGGGAATTATTGCCGGGCGGATCCGGGAAAAATACAGCAGGCCTGCCTTTGTATTAACTGATGGAGAAGAAGGTGTAAAGGGTTCTGGGAGATCTATGGACTGTTATCATATGTATGAGGAAATGACAAGGTGTAAGGAGTTGTTTACCAAGTACGGAGGTCATAAGCTGGCAGCCGGCTTATCCATGGAAAGAGAAAATGTGGATACTTTCCGAAAAAGAATGAATGAAAACTGCAAGCTGGAGGAGGAAGAATTTCAAGAGAAAATATTAATTGATATTGCTCTTCCCTTGTCTTACGTTACTAAAGATTTTTTAAAGGAACTGGATTTGTTGGAACCCTTTGGTATGGGAAACCAAAAGCCTGTATTTGCCCAGAAAGAGATAAGTTTTCTTTCCATGAGAATTATGGGGAAAAATAAGGATATGGCAAAATTTGTTGTGGAGGACAAAGAACAGAACAGATTTCAATTAGTATTATTCAGAAAGCTGGATGAGTTTCTGGATAAGGTGGAAGAAAAGTACGGAAGAACGGCAAGAGAAGCTCTTTATGCAGGAAGAAGTGCACAGACAGTGAAAATGAATATTATCTATTATCCCAATCTCAATTGTTTTATGGGAAAAGAAGAAATTCAGTTTATTATGCAGCATTGGAATTAGCCTATAGAAAACAAGAGGGAAAGTAAAAATTTTTATTTCTAAGAAATCCTTTAGGAATACTTTATTTTTTTTGTAATTATTTTATAAAATGGACATAATTTGCACACATTTTCTTGGTAAAGTAATAAAAGGATAGTTGATCACTCACTATCTCCCCCTCATAAGAATGAAAGCCCTGCCCAGTGCAGGGTTTTCTGAATTTAGAGGGGATTTTTTTATGATAGAAAAAATCTGCAGTTAGGATAGTCAAAGACTTTTTTTTCGAGTATACTAAAAAGGATCTTTATTACAAAAAAGCAACAGATCAAATAAAGAAATACAAAAGACAGTTACTGAATCAGAGATAAAGAGAGAAAGGAATTAATTCGATGAACAGAACAGATACAAAAGTAATAAAAATAGGAAATAAGGTAATTGGAGGAGGAAATCCCATTTTAATACAGTCTATGACTAATGTGGCTACAGAAAATGTAGCTGCCTGCGTAGAACAGATTCACCGCCTGGAGGCAGCAGGCTGTGACATTATCCGCTGTACAGTGCCTACCATGGAGGCAGCCCTAGCCTTAAAGGAAATTAAAAAGCAGATTCATATTCCTTTGGTAGCAGATATTCATTTTGATTATCGTATGGCCATAGCAGCAATGGAAAATGGGGCAGATAAAATTCGGATTAATCCGGGAAATATAGGTTCCATTGATAAAGTGGAGGCTGTGGTTAAAGCGGCAAAAGAGCGTCAGATTCCCATTCGCGTAGGAGTTAACAGCGGTTCTTTGGAAAAGCATTTAATTGAAAAATATGGCTCGGTAACGGCAGAGGGAATTGTAGAAAGTGCATTGGATAAAGTGAAAATTATTGAAGACTTAGGATATGATAATCTGGTAATCAGTATTAAATCCTCTGATGTTTTAATGTGCGTAAAGGCTCACCAGTTATTGGCAGATAAGACCCATTATCCTCTTCATGTAGGAATTACGGAATCCGGAACCGTAGCCAGCGGAAATATTAAATCAGCGGTAGGTCTTGGAATTATTTTAAATCAGGGAATTGGAGATACCATTCGTGTATCCCTTACGGGAGATCCTGTGGAGGAGATTAAATCTGCCAAATTAATTCTTCGCACATTAGGCTTAAGAAAGGGCGGTGTGGAGGTAGTCAGCTGCCCTACCTGCGGACGTACTAAGATTAATTTAATTGAGCTTGCCAATAAGGTGGAAGCTTTGGTGGAAGATATTCCTTTGGATATTAAGGTTGCCGTTATGGGCTGCGTGGTAAACGGACCGGGAGAAGCAAAGGAAGCAGATATCGGTATTGCAGGAGGAATTGGAGAAGGTCTCTTAATTAAGAAGGGACAGGTAGTAAGAAAAGTTCCGGAAGAACAGCTGCTGGATGTTTTACGGGATGAATTATTGCATTGGAATGAGTAAAGCATGAGTAAAACATTTTTTCAGGTATTTCCTACCCTGGAGGTGGAAAAAAGAATAAAAAGATTGCTGGAAAATACTAAGGTAGAACGAGTAACCAGTAATCGGGCACGAGATTTTTTAAGAATTTATTTGGTCAGTGATTATTTAGTACAAAAGCCGGATTTATGGGAAGTGGAAAAGCTGATTCAAAAGCAGCTGTTTCCTAACCTTTCCATGACCGTAAAAATTCAGGAAAAATTTTATCTTTCCCATCAGTACACCTTAAAAAATCTTATGGAGGAATATAAAAAAAGTATACTGGCAGAGCTGGAAAATTATAATCATATTCTCCATAGTATGTTAAAAAATGCAAGTATTTCCTATCCGGAGGAGGGAAAACTTTTATTATCCCTAAAGGATACGATACTGTACCGTCATCAGCAGGAGGAGTTTCTTCGTGTATTGGAAAAGGTTATTGTAGAGCGATGCGGCATCAGTAGTATTCTTACAGTGGAATATCTTCCCGGTGAGGAGGAAGCTTATCGGAAAGAGGATGAAATGATCTTACAGCAAAAAATTGCTGAGATCTCCCAAAAAGCATCACAAAAGACAAGGGAAGAACAGGAGTTTGTTCTCAAAACAGAAGAAGCACAGGCAAAAGAGGTGCAAAAGCAAAGTATACAAAAAAGTGCGCCTAAGGAAGAAGAGAAGCCTGCATACCGTCGTCCTCAGAAAAAATCAGATAATCCGGAGGTTATTTACGGAAGAGATTTTGATGAAGAAGCTATGCCTATTGCTGATATTATTGGAGAAATGGGAGAGGTCACCATACGGGGACAGATTATTTCCACCGACCAAAGAGAAATCAGAAATGAGAAAACTATTCTGTTCTTTGACATAACAGATTTTACCGATACCATGACCATTAAAATTTTTACCCGTAATGATCAGCTACCGGAGATTTTGGAAAATATTAAAAAAGATGCCTTTGTAAAGCTGAAGGGAATAGCCATGGTGGATAAGTTTGATGGAGAACTGACTATAGGCTCCCTTACAGGAATTAAGAAAATAAAGGATTTTACTTCCAAAAGAGTGGACCGAAGCATTAGAAAACGAGTGGAGCTTCACTGTCATACCAAAATGAGCGATATGGATGGAGTATCGGAAGCAAAGGCTATTGTAAACAGGGCTTACAGTTGGGGCCATCCGGCTATTGCCATTACTGATCATGGGGTAGTACAGTCGTTTCCCGATGCTAACCATGTATGGGAAGATTTATGGAAAGCTGAAAAGGCAAGACGAAAAGAAGCAGGAGAGACAAACCCGGATAAAAATGATTTTTTTAAGGTTATCTACGGAGTGGAGGCCTATATTGTAGACGATTTAAACCAGATAGCCTCAAAGGAGAAGGGTCAGACTCTGGAAGATGCTTTTGTGGTATTTGATATTGAAACCACGGGATTTTCTCCGGTAAAAAATAAAATTATTGAAATAGGAGCCGTAAAAATAGAAAAAGGGGAAATTACAGATCATTTTTCTGTTTTTGTTAACCCAAAAGTTCCTATCCCCTATGAGATTACTAAACTTACGGGAATTCAGGATTCCATGGTATTGGATGCAGAATCCATTGAGGAGGTATTGCCCAAATTTTTAGACTTTTGTCAGGGGGCAGTTTTGGTGGCTCATAATGCAAACTTTGATATGAGCTTTATTTTAGAAAATTGTAAAAGACAAGGTTTTTCCACAGAGTATACATATGTGGATACTTTAGGATTAGCCAGAGTACTGCTTCCGGCACAGGGAAAGCATACTTTGGATGCGGTGTGTAAAACATTAAAAATATCTTTGGAAAATCACCATCGGGCAGTGGATGATGCTAAGGCTACCGCAGAAATCTTTTTGCGTTTTATTGCTATGCTTAAAGAACAACAGATTACTACTTTGGCACAGGTAAATGATTTAGGAGAGGATAGCCCTTCCGCCATTGCCAAGCTTCCTTACTATCATGCTATTTTACTGGCAAAAAATAATACGGGAAGGGTAAATATGTATACCTTGGTATCTCAGTCCCATTTAAGCTACTACAACAAGAGGCCAAAGATTCCCAAAAGTCAGCTGTTAAAATATAGGGAAGGATTGATTTTGGGAAGTGCCTGTGAGGCAGGAGAGCTGTACCGGGCCCTGTTGGATGATAAGTCTGATGCGGCCATTGCAAAAATTGTTGACTTTTATGATTACCTGGAAATCCAGCCTTTAGGTAATAATGAATATATGATTAATGCGGACAGAGTACGCAATGTTAATTCTAAAGAGGATATTATTAATCTGAACAAAAAAATTGTGGCCCTGGGAGAAGAATTTAATAAGCCGGTGGTGGCAACCTGTGATGTACATTTTTTGGATCCTCAGGATGAGGTATACCGAAGAATTATTATGGCAGGAAAGGGCTTTAAGGATGCAGATGAACAGGCACCCTTATACTTTAGAACAACAGAGGAAATGCTGGAGGAATTTGCCTATCTGGGAAGGGAAAAGGCAGAAGAGGTGGTAATTACCAATACAAATAAAATTGCCGATTCCATTGATACCATTTCGCCCGTAAGACCGGATAAATGTCCTCCCATTATTGAAAATTCAGATCAGATATTAACCGATATCTGCTACAATAAGGCCCATCAGATGTATGGAAACCCTTTACCGGAAATTGTAGAAAACCGCTTAAAGAGAGAATTAAATTCCATTATTACCAATGGCTTTGCGGTAATGTATATTATTGCCCAAAAGCTGGTGTGGAAATCCGTAGAAGACGGATATTTAGTAGGTTCAAGGGGATCCGTTGGCTCTTCTTTTGTGGCTACGATGTCAGGAATTACAGAAGTAAATCCTTTAAGTCCTCATTATTACTGTACTAATTGCTTTTACAATGATTTTGAATCTGAAGAAGTAAGGGAATATGCGGGAAGAGCAGGGATTGATATGCCTCCCAAGGCATGTCCTGTCTGTGGTAGTCCCTTACATAAGGACGGATTTGATATTCCCTTTGAAACCTTCCTTGGATTTAAGGGAGATAAGGAGCCGGATATTGACTTAAATTTTTCCGGAGAATATCAAAGTAAGGCCCATAAATATACCGAAGTAATTTTTGGTTCAGGACAGACTTATCGTGCCGGAACCATCGGCACATTGGCAGATAAAACGGCCTTTGGTTATATTAAAAATTATTATGAGGAGAGAGGCGTAAAAAAACGTACCTGTGAAATTAACCGTTTAGTGGGAGGATGTACGGGAATTCGAAGAAGTACGGGACAACATCCGGGAGGAATTGTGGTGCTTCCCGTGGGAGAGGATATTCATTCTTTTACTCCCATACAGCACCCTGCCAACGATATGACAACAGATACCATTACTACTCATTTTGATTATCATTCCATTGACCACAATTTATTAAAACTGGATATTCTGGGACACGACGATCCTACCATGATTCGAATGCTGCAGGATTTGACAGGAGTAGATCCGGTTACTATCCCCTTAGATGATCCCAAGGTGATGTCTTTATTTCAAAATACACAGGCACTGGGTGTAACTCCCGATGAACTTGGGGGATGTCCTGTAGGCTCTCTGGGAATCCCGGAGTTTGGTACAGATTTTGTTATTCAGATGTTGCTGGATACAAAACCCCAGACCTTTTCGGATTTGGTACGTATTTCCGGTTTGTCCCATGGTACTGATGTATGGCTGGGAAATGCTCAAACCTTAATTGAAGAGGGGAAGGCAACGATCGCCACTGCCATTTGTACAAGAGATGATATTATGACTTATCTGATTAATAAGGGAGTAGAAAGCAGCCTTTCCTTTACCATTATGGAAAGTGTACGAAAGGGAAAGGGCTTAAAGCCGGAATGGGAGGAGGCCATGCTTGCCAACAACGTTCCCGATTGGTATATTTGGTCCTGTAAAAAAATTAAGTATATGTTCCCGAAGGCTCATGCGGCAGCCTATGTTATGATGGCATGGAGAATTGCCTACTGTAAGGTATATCATCCCTTAGCTTATTATACAGCCTTTTTCAGTATTCGAGCCTCAGCTTTTTCTTATGAAATTATGTGTCAGGGGAAAAAGCATTTGGAAGATGTAATTGCAGATTATAAAAAACGAAGTGACAGTCTGTCAAAGAAGGAACAGGATACCATGAAGGATATGAAAATTGTACAGGAAATGTATGCCAGAGGATATGAGTTTATGCCTCTTGATATTTTCCGTGCTCATTCCCGAAATTTCCAGATTATTGAGGGAAAAATTATGCCTTCCCTTAACAGTATTGACGGATTGGGAGAAAAGGCGGCAGATGCGGTAATGGAGGCAGCAAAGGATGGGGAATTCCTTTCCAAGGACGATTTTCGTGTTCGTACCAAGGTTTCCAAAACCGTTATTGAGTTAATGGATTCCTTAAATCTTTTAGGAGATTTGCCGGAAACCAATCAGATCAGTCTTTTTGATTTTGCCATTTAAGGATTGATTAAAGGAAAAAGTAAATGCAGGAGTTGGATGAAAGAATGGAAAGATTTTTAACTGAATTAGCAAGTAAGGCACCTATACCGGGAGGAGGAGGAGCAGCAGCACTTATGGGCTCCCTGGCAGCAGCTCTTGGTTCTATGGTGGGAAATCTTACCACCGGAAAAAAGAAGTATGAGCAGTATCAACAGGATATAGAGCATATTCTGTCTGTACTGCAGGATTCCTTATGGGAAATTTATGAATATATCGAAAAGGATGCACAGGCCTTTGAACCCTTGGCCAAAGCCTATAAAATACCTAGGGATCAACCGGGAAGAGAAGAGCTTATGGAAGAGGTGACCCTTCAGGCAGCTAAGGTTCCCTTAGACTTAACGAAAAAGCTTTATGGGATTATTCCTCTGTTGGAAGAACTGGAGGTAAAAGGAAGCCGTCTTGCCATTAGTGATGTGGCAGTGGCAGCCTCCTGTTTAGCATCAGCACTGGAAAGCGGAGTGATGAATATCTATATTAATACCCGCTCTTTAAAAAATCGAAAACTGGCAGAAGAAATAAATGAAGAGGCAAAAAGAATGTCCGGTGAAGGAGTCCTTCGCTGTAAGAAGATTTATGAGAGAATTTTAGAAACACTGGTGTAGTTAATGTAAAACAGTTGCACTAATGTTAACTTCCTTTAAATAATAAGAAATTACTTGCACCGGTACAAAAAATTTGAAAGCATTTTACCGGTGCACATAATTTAAAAATGTTTTAAAGATAAAAGAAAAAAATGGAAAAAGGTTAAGAAAAATGTTGGAATTAAGAGGAATGCCTGTGACTAAGGCAATGACAGAAAACTTAGAGGTAGAGATACAAAAGTTAAAGGAAGAAGGGATAGAACCTAAGCTATCCATTATAAGAGTGGGAAATCGGGAGGATGACCTTTCTTATGAACGAGGAGTAGAGAAACGATTTAAAAGTGTGGGAGCTTTAGTGGAAACAAGGGAATTACCCCAGACCGTATCCCAGGAAGAATTAGAACAATGTATTGAAGAAGTGAACAAGGATGACAGGGTTCATGGCCTATTGTTATTTCGTCCCCTGCCTCACCATTTAAATGAAGAGCGTATTAAGTTATTACTGGCAGAAGAAAAGGACGTGGATTGTCTTACCACAGCTAATGATGCCCATGTTTTTTCAGGAGATAAAAAGGGGTATGCTCCCTGTACTCCCCAGGCAGTAATGGAACTTTTGGAATTTTACAATATTGATCTGACCGGTAAAAAAGTGGTGATTATCGGAAGAAGTATGGTGGTGGGAAAACCCCTTGCTATGCTGATGCTGGCCCAAAATGCTACCGTAACCATCTGTCATACAAAGACAAAAAACTTAAAGGAAGAATGTAAAAGAGCAGATATTTTGATTGCGGCAGCAGGAGTTCCCAAATTAGTGACAGAAGAATATGTTGGGGAAGGACAAATTATTATCGATGTGGGAATCCATATGGTAGAAGATAAGCTGTGCGGAGATGTGGACTATGAAGCAGTGGCAGAAAAGACGTCAGCAATTACACCGGTTCCCGGAGGAGTGGGCTGCGCGACTACAGCAGTACTGTTAAAACATACGGTAATGAGCGCTAAAAGGAAAAAAGATGAAGAAAAAGTATATATTTAATGATCAGATAAACTTGGAGGAGTATTTTCTTTATGTTTCTTCCCCGGTTTCTAAATCAAAAAAGAAGTTTTTACAAAGAAACAACTGTATAGAAAATAGTTATAATGAAGAAATAGCAGATTTTGATTATATCAGTATGGTGACTAAGGAAAGAGTTGAAGGTAAATTAACACTTATTACGAAATGTTCTTTTGTAAAATTTGGTGCCCCCTTAATTGTTTTGACAGATGATTTACGGCTTCTGGATGATGGAACTTATCAATATGGTGTCCATTTTGAAATAGTAGCTTATGAAAACGGATGTAATGTTTGGCATATTGTACCGGGATTGGGTCAGGAGGCTATTAAGGTTACCAAGGTGAATTCCAAGGAATTTTTGGTAAAAGAAAATAGTATTATTGAAATAAAGTTAAGAATAGAAGGCAAAAGGCTTTATATTCAGATTAATGACCAGCAGATGACAGCAGAACATGAAGAAATTCCGGAGAAAATGCATGTTGGGATTACAGCTTGTGAAGGAATTAATCAATTTTATGAATTAGAAGTAGATAAATCATAATTAAATGATTGGAGCTTCTGTAATTGTTCATAAATAGTGAATAGTTACAGAAGCCAAGAAAATACAGAGAGAATAATTAGAGAGAAAATAGACAAAAAGACTTGCTTTTTAAAAAAAATTGATATATACTGAATAAGTCTTAAAAATGGCTCGTTGGTCAAGAGGTCAAGACGCCGCCCTCTCACGGCGGAAACACGGGTTCGATTCCCGTACGAGCTGCTGACTATTTTGAATAGCCCAACCCTAGAAAACACTGG
>JAFXGR010000140.1 GCA_017520155.1 Lachnospiraceae bacterium | reverse complement strand
TTGTAACAGTTCAGCCATGCGACAAAAAGATATAAAATACTGTGTGGGAGCTTGCTCACTGAACAGTATTTTATATCTTTTTGGCATATGGCGCTCTGCCACAGCGAGGAAACTGTGCTTTAGCACTGTTTTCGAGCTGAAGGCTGAACTGTTACCGTTATTTAAAATATTATGCAGTAAAAGCTGGACGAAAGAATAATTCTCTGATAGAATATAAGCATTACATTTTGGAAGGAGAAAAGAAATAGAAATGGATCCAGACGTCAGTTGGACTGTAGATCAGAATCCTCAATTAATCACGTTTATGAGAAATGCAACAGTACTTGGTCTGTACTTACGGGAGTGAGAATAGGCTTTGTTTTTTTGCGTTTTTTTACTGTTACAGAAGATTATTTAGGAGGATAAAATGAAAAGTTCACTTATATTTATGTTATTGTTACAGATAGTTTTGATTGGATTAAATGCAGTTTTTGCCTGTGCGGAAATTGCCATTATTTCTGTCAATGATAATAAAATGGCTAAGATGGCAGCAGAAGGAAATAAGAGGGCAAAGCGACTAATAAAATTAACAGAGCAGCCTGCCAGATTTCTTTCTACCATCCAGGTGGCCATAACCTTATCGGGATTTTTAGGCTCTGCTTTTGCGGCAGAAAATTTTTCCGGCAGCCTGGTAGAGTTATTGATCGGCTGGGGAGTAAATGTACCGGCGGAAATCTTAGATTCTATAGCGGTAGTTGTAATTACTCTGGTACTGTCTTACTTCACCCTGGTTTTTGGTGAATTGGTACCTAAACAGGTTGCCATGAGAAAGGCAGAAAGTTTTGCCCTTTCCATTTCAGGGCCTTTAAGTACTATAGCTAAAATATTTTCCCCTATTGTTAGTTTTTTAACCTTTTCTACCAATTCCATTTTGCGGTTAATGGGAATTGATCCTAATGCTGTAGATGAAGAGGTAGGAGAAGAGGAAATCAGAATGATGGTAGATGTGGGAAGTGAAAAAGGAACCATCGACCATGAGGAAAAAGAATTTATTCAAAACATCTTTGAATTTGATGATCTTTCAGCAGAAGAAATTATGACCCACAGAACAGATGTTACCATGCTGGATTTAGAAGACTCCATGGAAGAGTGGAAGGATTTAATCTATAACAGCCGCCATACCCTATATCCTGTCTGCGACGGAACGGCTGATCAGATTGTAGGGGTATTGAATGCAAAAAGCTATTTCCGTCTGGAAAATCATGACCGGAATACCGTAATGGAAAAAGCAGTAATTGCAGCTTACTTTGTACCTGATACAGTAAAGGCAGATACCTTATTTAGGAATATGAGAAAAGAACGTCACGGAATGGCAATCATTCTGGATGAATATGGGGGAACAAGGGGAATTATTACCATCAACGATTTGGTAGAACAGCTGGTGGGAGATCTGGGAGATTCTGATATGGCAGAAGAAGAGGGATACTTGGAACTGCTGGAAGAAAATGTATGGAAGGTTCAGGGAAGTGTTTCCCTGGATGAGATTTCTGAAGTATTGAATATTCCCATTGTTACGGAAGAATATGATACCTTAAGCGGATTGGTATTTCATGAATATGGAAGCGTACCAAAGGACGGAAGCTGTATTGAGATTAACTTTGGAAGGATGAATATTCAGGTTATTGAGATTCGGGAACATCAGATTGAAACGGCAATTATTCGAGTGTCACCGGAAGAAAAGAAAAAAGAAGAAGAGGAATAATGAATATGTATTCCTTTGGCATAATAAAGGAAAACTGTGGTGCCTTTTGAGAAAACCACAGTTTTTTTATGAATATTTATAACAGAAGGTAGGCAAAGACTGAATTGTACCGGACTATCTTTTACAGGCATTACAGCCGCTGGGAGTAACAGCGCATCCTCCTAAAGCAGTTTCTCGAAGTTCTGTAGGAAGGCGTTTACCTACAGAATACATGGCAGCCAGCATTTCATCAAAGGGAATAAGTTGGGGAACATGAGAAAGAGAGATGGCGGCAGCAGTAAGGGCGTTGGATACACCGGCAGCATTTCGCAGCTGACAGGGATATTCCACCAATCCCCCTACAGGGTCACAGACTAAGCCCAGCATATTCATTAAAACGGTAGAAGCCGCATTTAAGCACTGTTTAGGCGTTCCCTTAAGCAATTCCACTAAGGCGGAAGCTGCCATAGCAGAGGCAATTCCTACTTCGGCCTGACATCCCCCTACAGCACCGGCTACGGTAGCATTCCGCATGGCAAGATATCCTACGGCACCGGCATTAAATAAGGCGGAAATCATATCTTCATCGGAAAAATCATACTGCTCCTGTAAAGACAGTAAAAGACCGGGAACAATACCGGAGGAGCCGGCAGTAGGTGCTGCCACAATAACGCCCATGGAGGCGTTAACTTCCAGCACTGCCAAGGAGTAGGTAATGGCTTTCTCCAATACTTTTCCGCAAAGAAAGGAGTTTTGCGCTGAGTGTTCATAAAAGAGGCGGGATTCTCCTCCAATCAGCCCTCCTACAGAGGTAAGAGGCTTCTTTAAAGGCAGAACAGCAGAATCCTTCATGGTGTTCCATACCTTATGCATTTGCGCTAAAATTTCTTCTTCAGAGGCTTGTTCCATGGCAAGCTCTCTTTGGAACATAACGGAAGAAATGGGAAGATTTTCTTTTTCACATATCTCCAGTAGTTCTTTTGCATTTTTAAAGTTCATATTAAAGTTCTCCGTTTTCAATATTTTTATTATTCTAAAGAAAAATAGGGAAACTCTTTAGAAAAGAAAATTATATGGGACAGTTTCCAAAATCCTTGCTATTTTTATCATTACAAAATGGGAATTCTATCAATTATAATCATTTGATGAATATTGGGATTACAGGATAGAGTTTTGGAAATATCCTGAGGCAGCTGCTGGTCCGATTCTAAAACAGAATAGGCCACCTCTCCCTTTCCTTCCCGAAACAAACGCATAAAGGCAATATTTATATTTTCCTTGCTTAAAATATCTGTAATGTGAGCAATAACCCCGGGACGATCCTGATGGATAACCAGTATAGTGTTATATTCTCCGGTAAATTCAACCTTAACATTATTGATTCTGATGATTTTTATTTTACCGCCGCCCAGAGAAACTCCCCGAATAAACATTCTTCGGTCAAAGATATCAGTCATTAAAATATCCACGGTATTAGGATGCAGATCTGTTTCTGTTTCATTGGGGAAAAAGGAGTAAGAAATTTCGGCGGCTTTTGCATAGGAAAAGGAATCACGAATTCGGATATCATCAGTTTTAAAGCCAAGAATTCCCCCCAAAAGAGCACGGTCAGAGCCGTGTCCCTGATAAGTCTTGGCAAAAGAGCCATATAAGGTAAACTCCACATTTTTAAGTTTTTCATTCATTATTTTACCGGCTAAAAAGCCAATAGCGGCACAGCCGGCGGTATGCGAGCTGGAAGGTCCTACCATAATGGGACCTAATACATCAAATATACTGATTTGAGACATAATTTCCTCCCCGGTATTTTTTTTAATATTATACCATTTTTCGGAAAATATAACAGGCAGGAAGAACTCTCAATTGACATTTAATATTGATTTTTTTATACTATAAATATAGGAAAAAACAGAAAAAAGGAAGGGTGATTACCATGTATTTAGAGGATTATAAGCGTTGGTTGGAAGCTGATTTAGAAGATCCTGCATTAAAAAAAGAGCTGGAAGAAATTTCAGGAAAGGAAGAGGAAATTAAAGAGCGTTTTGCTGTTTCTCTTGCCTTTGGAACAGCCGGTTTAAGAGGGGTTTTAGGTGTTGGTTCCAATCGAATGAATATTTACGTAGTTCGTCAAGCAACACAGGGTCTGGCTAACTGGGTAAAAACACAGGGAGGAAATCAGCTGGTAGCCATTAGTTATGACAGCCGCATTAACAGTGATGTATTTGCGAAAACAGCAGCCTGTGTTTTAGCAGCAAATGGAATTAAAGTTCGTATATATGATGCCTTAATGCCTGTTCCTGCTTTAAGCTTTGCTACACGTTATTATGAAGCTAATGCGGGAATTATGGTTACGGCATCTCATAATCCAGCTAAGTATAATGGATATAAGGCTTATGGACCGGATGGATGTCAGATGACAGATGAAGCAGCAGATATTGTTTATGAACAAATTCAAAAAACAGATATTTTAACAGGTGCTAAGCTTATTACTTTCGAAGAGGGACTTGAAAGCGGGATGATCTCCTATGTGGGAGAGGATTGTAAGGAAGCTTTATACGAAGCTATAGAATCAAGAAGCGTAAGACCGGGACTTTGTAAGAGTGCAGGATTAAAGCTTGTGTATTCTCCGTTAAATGGTTCCGGTCTTGTTCCGGTAATGAGAGTATTGAAGGATATTGGCATTGAGGATGTAACTATTGTACCTGAGCAGCAGTATCCGGACGGAAACTTCCCTACTTGTCCTTATCCTAATCCGGAGATTTTTGAAGCACTGCGTTTGGGATTGGAATTAGCAAAGGAAACAGAGGCAGATTTAATGTTGGCAACAGACCCGGATGCAGACAGAGTGGGAATTGCCATTAAGTGTCCTGACGGAAGTTATGAACTGGTATCCGGAAATGAGGTGGGAGTTCTTTTACTGGACTATATTGCAGCAGGAAGAAAGGAGAAGGGAACTTTACCTAAAGATCCTGTGGCAGTAAAATCAATTGTATCCACCCCTCTTGCAGATGCTGTAGCAAAGGATTACGGAGTAGAATTAAGAAGCGTTTTAACTGGCTTTAAATGGATAGGAGATCAGATTGCCGGTTTGGAGGCTAAGGGGGAGGTAGATCGCTTTATTTTCGGCTTTGAGGAAAGTTATGGATATCTTGCCGGCCCTTATGTACGAGACAAAGATGCCATTGTAGGCTCTATGTTAATTTGTGAAATGGCTGCCTACTACAGAAGCATAGGATCTTCCATAAAAGAAAGATTGGAAGAGATTTACAGTAAATATGGCCGTTATTTAAATCAGGTTGACAGCTTTGAATTCCCGGGACTTTCCGGAATGGATAAGATGGCTGAGATCATGAATGGATTAAGAAATAATCCGCCAAAGGAAATGGGAGGTTATGCTGTAGTAAAGGTAACTGATTATAAGAAACCGGAGGAAACGGGACTCCCTGCAGCCAATGTTTTAATTTACAGCTTAGAAGGAGGAGCTACAGTGGTGGTTCGTCCATCCGGTACAGAGCCTAAGATTAAGACTTACTTTACTACCTTAGGAAAGGATTTGGAAGAAGCTAAATCACAAAAGGATAAACTGGCAGAAGCCTTAAAACCTTTATTTTCTTAAAGAGTATTTTTTCCATAGGGAATAAAAAAATAAGGAAAAGGAGATTTTTCAAGAGTAATATCTTTGAAAAATCTCCTTTTTTGAAAGTGTAGAATATAATTTTTAAATTAACGAATACTGGAGTATCCGTAAGCATTTGCAAAAGCATCAATGGGAATATTGTCTCGGCATAAAGAACATCCTTCAGGATCATAGGTCTTATAATCAGGAATATCTCTAATGGAGAAAATAGAATTAATGGGAATTCCCATAGAACTGGTGGCAGCACTGAAAATAGTACTGATACCACTAATGGTTGCTCCATAATAATTTAAGGTTTGGGCTGCTTTCATTACCGTTTGTCCGGTAGTGGCAGAGGCCATCAATAATAAAACGTTTTTACCCTTAATCATCATCTGGAGATTTTCCCGGAAAACAAGCTGGCCTGTATTTACATGCTCAGGAGCTACGATGTAAATGGTTTTATGAGAGTTCAGAGAATAAATTCCTGCTTTTGTTAATTCTTCAGCGAGGAAAGCACCGATGATTTCACATCCGTCAATACATACAATAGTATCTACAATGGTAGTGGCGCTGATTTGCCGGGCAAGTACTCCGGCGGTGGCTGAAGCTTCACTGAGACGACTTTTAATGGTAGTCATATCCAGATAATAATTAACATGGGAATTGGGAGTAATAAAATGTCCCGGAATTGCTTTCAGCACTACGTTATTGTTTTCTTTGCAATAAATTTTCATCATTTCCTGCATAGTCAGGCTCCTCCTTTTGTGTGAATCCCCCGACGGTAAATCGGGGGATTAAAATATTAGTAATAGTTTGACCTTAAGGAAAGTATGGTAATAATTACACTTTGTGGAATTTGGGGATATAAACAGGGAAGCTATCATTTCCCTTTAATTCCTTACCGGCAGAAATTACAACGTCCTTGTCTGTAATCAGGTATTCTACAGAAGCGCCGGATTCAATTACAGTATCCTGCATCAGGATAGAGTTTTTAACAACAGCACCTTTGGCAATTTTTACTCCTCTGAATAAAATACAGTTTTCTGCTTCACCTTCGATAATACAGCCGTCTGCGGCCATTACATTCTTAACCTTTGCACTGGACATATATCTGGTAGGATTGTCATCACGAACCTTGGTATAAATAGGACTGCCCTTAAATAAGGCATCCAGATTATAATCATCCAGTAATTTCATATTTTCTCTAAAGTAGCTTCTCATTCCGGTAATTCGAGCAAGATAGCCGTCATATTTGTAGGCCTGTACATTTAAGCGGCCTAACTGAGGAAGCAATACATCGCGCTCAAAATATTCCTGACCTCTTACGGAAGCAGTATTAATCAAATCAATCAGTAATTCACGATCAATAACATAGATATTCATACTGAAATTCTGAATACCTTTTTCTTTTACATTGACAAAAATTTTCTCTACTCTTTGATTGTTAATTCCCAGGGTATAGTAGTAATCTCTGTCGTTAGCTTCATGATACAGGAAGTTATTGGGAAGTTCCTGTTCATTGTAAGCAACAGTTACATCAGCACCACTGGCAATATGAGCATCAATCATGGCAGAAAAATCGAAGTTCATGGCAATGTTGGAATCGGCCATAACTACATATTTTTCTTTCTGGGAGCGAAGGAAATCAAGAGTATTGGCCAAAGCACCGGCATGTCCTACATATTGTCTGGATTCTGCATCCATAAAAGGAGGAAAAATATTTAAACCGCCGTTTTTACGAACCAAATCCCAGGAACGTCCGGAGCCCAGGTGATCCATTAAAGAATGGTAATTATTCTTTACAATAACGGAAACATTGGAAATATTGGAGTTGGCCATACTGGATAAAACAAAGTCAATCATACGGTAACGGCTGGCAAAAGGGATAGAGGCCATAAGACGTACATTAACAAGTTCCGGAACCCAGTTATCATAAGTATTAGGGAAGATAATTCCCAAAGCTTTATTATTGGTTGTTACCATTGTTCGTCACCATCCTTTACATTATTTCTGATCATGGCATTAGGACCGATTTTGGCATTTTTTCCGATGACAACACCGGCACCTACGGTAGCTACTCCGTTTTCGGAATCGGTGGGCATAGCACCAATTAATGCATTCTCACCAATAACAACATTTTCAGCCACGATACAATGCTTTACAACAGCCCCTGCTTTGATTACCGTTCCGCCCATGATAACAGCTTCTTCCACAACAGCCCCCTCCTCAATTTGAACACCGGAGAACAGGATGGAGTTTTTCACGTTACCGTCTACACGACAGCCGTCAGTAATCATGGAATTTTCTACTACGGCAGAACTGCCGATCTTATGACCATGCATACCACTGTTTCGGCTGTAAATTTTCCAATCTTCGTCAAAAAGATTGATGCCGCTGTGTTCAGGATCCAGAACTTCCATATTGGCTTCCCATAAGGAAGAAATGGTTCCTACATCCTTCCAGTATCCGCTGAATCGGTAGGCATACATTTGACGGTTGTCACGAAGCAGGTTAGGAATAATGTTATTTCCAAAATCGTTCTCAGAATTAGGATCTTCCTCATCCTCAGTAAGATATTTTTTTAAAATATCCCAGTTAAAGATGTAAATACCCATAGAGGCTAAATTAGATTTGGGATTTTTGGGTTTTTCCTGGAATTCCGTAATTTTATCATTTTCATCAGTTACCATTAAACCAAAGCGGGAAGCTTCTTCCCAGGGAACTTCCATAACAGCTACACTGAATTCTGCATTTTTTTCTTTATGAAATTTTAAAAAGTCGCTGTAATCCTGCTTGCAAATCTGATCACCGGAAAGGATGATAACGTATTCCGGATCATAGCGCTCAATAAAGGAAATGTTTTGGTAAATTGCGTTTGCAGTACCTTTGTACCAGTCAGAACCGGATGCTTTCTGGTAAGGAGGAAGTACGTGAACACCACCATATAAACGGTCCAAATCCCAAGGCTGACCATTTCCTATATACTCATTTAAAACCAAAGGTTGGTATTGAGTAAGAATACCTACAGTATCAATTCCGGAATTAACGCAGTTAGATAAGGGGAAATCAATAATACGATATTTTCCACCGAAAGGAACTGCTGGTTTTGCAAGCTTTTCTGTCAGTGCATAGAGGCGGGAGCCCTGTCCACCGGCAAGAAGCATTGCAATCATTTCTTTAGCCATAATTTTGCCTCCTGTTTCATTGATATATAATAACTATTAAAAGTTATAAATGTTTATGGCAAAATTGTACCACATTTTTGATAAAATGACATTATTTTTATGAAAAATAATAAGAAAAATATGGAAAAATATAGAAAAAATGAAAAAATAATATTTTATAGTGAAATTGGATAAAAACTATACAATTTAATTGTGTTTTTGTTGTTTTCATAGTATGATAAAAATACTTGTTTTTCACTAGAGAGAGGTTCTTAATTATGGGGGAAAGAGAGGTAAGGATCAAAGAAAGACAGAGGAATTTTTGAAAAAAGAGAAGGAAAAAAAGTTGTAAAAGGGGGAGTTTATTAAGTTGAGAATTTGTATTGACAAAAAAACATTTGTAATTTCCTTAAAAATTGCGCTGGGCAGCAGTATTGCTATTTTATTATCGGAAACTTTGGGGTTGATGAATGCAACTTCTGCAGGAACTATTGCTCTTTTAACCATAGTTACTACAAAATGGGAAACCATACAGCTGTCCGTGGCACGAGTAATTACCTATGTGGGAGCAGTAGCTATTGCCTATGTGGTTTATCAGCTACCCTTTACCTGGTGGGTATTGTATGGGATCTATATTTTTCTTATTGTCTTACTATCTATTGGGCTGAAATGGAGAAATACCATTTCAGTGAATTCCGTAATTGGAATTCATTTTCTTACCACACGGGATTTCAGTGTGGGATTTATCTGGAATGAGTTTCAGCTGGTACTTATTGGAATCGTGGTGGCCTTTGTTATTAATCTGTTTCAGCATAACCGGTATCATCAAAACAGGCTGGTATCAAAAAAGAAGGAAACAGAGGCCAATTTACAAATGATTTTGGGAGAATTGGGCAGATATTTACGGCATCAGGAAAGAAAGGAAGATGTGTGGGCAGATATCTCCCACCTGGAAAATACACTGAAAAATCTTGTGCTGGATGCCAGCGAGTATGAGGGGAATACTTTTCATAAGCATACCGGCTACTACATGGATTATTTTGAGATGCGGTTGGAGCAGTGCAATGTTTTGGAGGATTTACATTTAGAGGTAAATAAAATCAGAGAAATGCCTGTGGAAGCAGCAATCATTGCAGATTTTGTGGATGAGCTTATAGATAATATAACAGAAGGAAACTCACCGGATGAATTAATCGAAAGGCTGGAGGAGATGATTTTAAAGGTGAAAACAGCGTCTCTGCCCAAGAATCATGAGGAATTGGAAAAACGAGCCATTTTGTACCATGTATTGGCAGAATTGGAAGCCTTTTTGTGGCATAAGAAACGATTTGTGGATAAGTTGGATGATCAGCGCAGAAACATTTATTGGAATAAAGATAAATAAAAAAGAGTCTGTAGGGTGCAGATAAAGCCTCTTACAGGCTCTTTTTTTCTTTTTTTGTGGGTAAGGGATGGGGGAAGAATCTGCTAAAAAACCTAAAGTTTCTTTCTCAGGAACCGATAAACATAGTAAGAAAAAAGTAATAAGTAAAGATAGTCCATAGATAAAGGAGGATGGTTTTATGCGTATAGATGCATATGCACATGTTCAGCAGGTGTATAGCACCAAAAAAACACAAAAGCTTACAAAAGAGGCAAAAGCCGGTGTAAGAGACCAGCTTCAGATCAGCAGTAAGGGAAAAGATATTCAGATAGCTAAACAGGCCTTGCAGCAGACCTCAGATATAAGAAAAGAAGTGACAGATCCGTTAAAAACAGCCATAAAGGCAGGAGAATACGAGGTGGGAGCAGATAGCTTTGCACAAAAGGTAGTGGAGAAATATCAGCAAACCCAGCTGGGTAATTTTTAGAGCAAACCATAGGAGGAAATTCAAGTGGCCAGTTTAATGGAGAACTTAATCAGTGTACTGCAGGAAGAGTGCACTTCCTATGAAGAACTTTTGGAGTTATCGATGAAAAAGACCCAGATTATTGTGCAGGCAGATCTGGAGGGTTTACAAAAAATCACGGATGAGGAACAGGAAATCGTTGGAAAGATTAATCGTCAGGATGCATTGAGACAAGAGGTGACAAAGGATATTGCCAACGTATTAAACAGGGATGTTACAACATTAAAGCTTGCAGATATTGTGGATATGCTGGCAGCCAGACCTGAGGAGCAGAACCGGCTGGCCGGTCTTCACGATCGATTGAAAGATGTTACCGGACGAATGGTAACCATCAATGAACATAATAAAGAGCTGATTCGTCATTCACTGGAAATGGTGGAATTTGATCTTAATCTGATTCATTCCATGAAGTCAGCTCCCCAAACTGCCAATTATACCAGGGAAGCCTGCAGCAGAGGCAGTATTATAGGAAGAGGAAATGGCAGCTTTGATGCCAAACAATAAACATCTTTAGGAGGTAAGGGTTATGCCGTTAATGGGAGCCTTATACGTTGGAAATTCCGGCTTATCAACCAGCCAAAACGCATTAAATACCACAGCCCATAATATGACCAATGCGGATACCACAGGATATGTGCGTCAGCAGGTACAGCAGGGCACCAGATTTTATAATACAATAAGAGTAGATCCCAACGCCATCTCCAATCAGCAGATTGGTCTTGGTGTTAATTATTCAAAGGTAAAGCAGGTAAGGGACTTTTTCCTGGATCAGACTTATCGAAGAGAATCCGGAAGAGGTGCCTTTTATGAAGTTTCCTGGGGAGCTCTGGAAGAGGTGGAAAGTTTATTTGACGAATTAAACGGAGAAACCTTCCAGGCTGCATTAGAAGGAGTATGGGAAGCTATTCAGGAGCTGTCTAAGGATCCGAGTAATGCAGTAACCCAAGGGTTATTAGTACAAAAATCTTCTCAATTTGTGGAAAGGGCACAGTTTGTCTATCAGGGACTGGTAGACTACCAGATGAATCTCAATCAGCAGATAAAGCAGAAGGTGGATATCATTAATGATTACGCAGAACGAATCAAAGTGTTGAATGAAGAGATTTGTGCTATTGAATGCGGTGGTATTGAAAGTGCCAATGATTTAAGAGACCAGAGAAATTATATTTTAGATGAACTGGCTAAAATGGGAAAAATTTCTTATTCCGAAGATGTATTTAATCAGGTGCATGTTCAGTTTGAAGGCGTGGATCTGGTAAAGAGAGAACAGGTTTATGAGATTGGTCTTCATGAAGATGAAAATACAGGTTTTTATACTCCTTTTTGGATTCAGAATGCGACTTTTAAAACAGATAAAAATGGTGAACGAATTTACAATATTGAAGGGGCAGAGGTATATGATTTAAATGCCATTATTTCTACGGAGCTAAATACCGATATTGGAAGTTTACGTTCCATGGTATTAGTAAGGGGAGATCATCATGCTGACTATACCGATGTTCAGCCGGAAAATTATGATCATTCCATCAGTCAGTCTGTTATTATGAATGTACAGGCCGAATTTGATCAGTTGATTCATAATGTGGCAACCACTATTAATAAAGTATTGGCTCAGGCTGCAGAGGCAGAAGATCCGGCTACGGGATATCTTAGAAATGAAGATGGAAGTCCTATTCAGATGTTTACCAAAATTGCCACAGATGGGTATGAATTACAGGCAGATGGCAGTTGGAAATATGTGGAAGAAAATCAATTTGATAAGGGAACTTTATATTCGGTAATGAATCTGCAGATTAATAAGGAATTGATGCAGATGCCGGCTAAGCTGGGATTTATCAAGGAAGATAAAAGTGTGGATTATGATACAGTAGAAAAGCTGAAGGAAGCTTTCACAAAGGAAAATAATGTATTAAATCCTAATGTAAAAAAGAAAAGTAATTTTGTGGATTATTATGGAGATTTGATTGCTCAGATTGCTAACTCGGGAAGTGTTAATAAAAGTATCCTTTTTAATCAGGAAACTACAGTAAATTCTACTTTTACAGCAAGAGAACAGGTTATTGGCGTATCTTCTGATGATGAATTAACGTATATGGTAAAATTCCAAAATGCCTATAATGCTTCCAGTCGTTATATTAATGTAATTGATGAGATGCTGGAGCATTTAATTAATGCACTTGCAGTATAAAGTAAGTAATCATAACCCTCCTGCCGGGGGAAACAGAATCTGATGATTGTGTAGTTACATGATTAAGAATAGATAAAATTTTTGCAACAGGAAGCCAAAGATAGAAGTGATATTGTCTTTGGAGGAAGAGTAGATAAAACAGAGGGATAAAGGAGAGAGCCTATGCCATCTCAATTTTTTGGATTAAATATAGCATATTCAGGTTTATTGGCATCTAATGCAGCCTTAAATACTACCAGTAATAATATTGCCAATGTGGAAACGGAAGGTTACAGCAGACAGTCGGCAAAGCAGCAGGCACACAATGCACTTCGGGTATTTGCTACCTATGGCTGTGCCGGTGCCGGAGTAGATGTAATTGCCATCGAAAGAATCCGTGATGAATTTTACGATGTGAAATATTGGGATAACAACACCAATACCGGAGAATTCAATATGAAGCAGTATTATATGCGTCAGATTGAAGATTATTTTAAGGATGATAAGGGTATTGAAGGGTTTAAGACCATTTACGATAAGTTTTCCAACGGTTTGGAAGAGGTATTAAAATCTGCAGGGACAGATACCACAAAATCACAGTTTATTGGTTTGACGGATAATATTTGTCAGTACTTTAACAATATGTCAGCTAATTTATCGCAGCTTCAGAAGGATGTAAATCAGGAATTAAAGATGAAAATTGATGAAATTAATTCCATTGCATCAGAAATTGCAACCTTATCAGAACAGATTAATATTATTGAAATGGATGGAAGGTCCAATGCCAATGAACTTCGTGATGCCAGATCTTTGTTAATTGATCAGCTTTCAGCAATTACCGATGTTCAGACAATCGAAACACCTATTTACGACACTTATCAACCGGATAGAGAGACCGGTGGTCACCGGTTTATTGTTAAGATTGCCGGAAACCAGCTGTTGGTAGACGGAGGAGAATATCAGGAACTGGCCTGTGTGGCAAGAAGACCGGAAGAAAAAGTGAATCAATCAGATATTGACGGTCTGTATGATGTTTATTGGGTAGCCAATAAAAGAACAGGAGAGCTGGGAGATGAATTTAACCTTTATAATTCTGCCATGGGAGGAGAATTAAAGGGGCTTGTGCAGATGCGTGATGGAAATAACGGAGAGAACTTCCAGGGAATTGTAGAGGATATCGTAACTGTGACAGACCAGATAACGGGAGAAAACGTAAAAAAAGTGGTAATTTCCGTTACGGCAGATTATCTTTTAGATTTAAATAAATTGACCTTGTCAGATAGCGGCGGAAAGCTGAATCTGGGAAATCAGATTTTTTACTATACTGACTGGGAATTTGATACGGTAAATAATACCTATACCTTTACCATAAATGAAGATGCTAATGATGCTATGCTGACCAACACCAGAATCGGAAAAGAAGCCAGCATCGGAAGCAGTGTAAAGTATCAGGGTGTTCCCTATTACATGCAGCAGATGAATGAATGGGTAAGAACCTTCTCCCAGAAGTTCAATGAGATCCTTTTAGATGGTTGGAATATGAATGGGGATCCGGGAATTATTCTCCTTACGGGAAATCATGAAACGGATGAAGAACAGTATCTATTTACGGACAGTCTCGATCCTAATAAGACAACCATTAAAATGGAGGATGACAGCTACTATCGTTTGACAGCAAAGAATTTTGATGTATTAAAGGCTATGGTAGATAATCCCGATCTTTTGGCTACTAAGGTAGACAGGGATGCAGGTGTGGATGAGTACAAGAATATGGAAAATCTGAAGAAAATGATTACGGATAAAACTATTCTTAGCTTCAGAGGAGCCAATGCAGGAGAATTTTTAACCTGTATTCTTTCCGATATTGCCTTAAATGCCAATAATGCAAACACATTCTATGGGAACTTCAGTAATATCGGAAATACTATTAATAATCAGAGAATGTCCATTTCCGGTGTGGATACAGATGAAGAGGCAGTAAGTCTTGTAAAATATCAGAATGCTTATAATCTGGCTTCAAGGATGATGCAGTGCTTTACTGAGATTTATGACAGACTGATTTTACAAACAGGGGTATAAGATAAGGTAATAATAACTGCAAGAGGATGAAGTAGTTATTAAGAGAATAAAAAAGGAAGAAACTTTCTTACAATGAACGGATTCGCCTAAGATTGAGGTTCTTCGAAGGAAGGAAAGTAAAATGAGAATTACAACAAAAGTTATTCAGAATAATTCATTAAGAAATATTAATACAAATAAGCTGCTGCAGGACAAGCTGAGTCAGCAGATGTCTACGGAAAAGAAGGTAAACAGACCATCAGATGATCCTATTGTGGCCATTCGTTCTTTAAGACTGAGAACGAATGTAAATCAGATTACCCAGTATTATGATAAGAATGCAAAGGATGCGGACAGCTGGCTGGAGGTGACTGAGGGTGCGCTGGAATCCATGAATGATGTAATTACGGATATGTATAATCGATGTGTAGCCGGTAGTAATGAAGATTTACAGCTGAAAGACAGAAAGATTATTCTTACTGCCTTGGAAGAACTTCGAAATGAAGTTTATGCCACAGGAAATTCTGATTATGCAGGGCGCTACGTATTTACCGGCTACAGAACAGATACTCCTTTAACTTTTTTAGAGGATACCAAAGAGAAGTATAATATTACAGAGCAGCTGGATGCTACCAAGATTGACAGCATTACTTATGTGGAGACCGGAAATATTTTAGATATTAATGGAACTAACTTTAAGGATGCAAATAATGATGCGATTGCAAATGAACAAGAAGTTGGGGCTACAGAGGTACATAGAATCCGTTTGGCTTATAAAGATTTGTTTTATGATGAAGGAGCTCCGGCAGACCCGGGTGATGATTTGGGAATACCTTCTATTCAGATTTGGAATCCTAACAGAAAGGTACAAGATGCTCAGGGACAAACAGTTACAGAAGCGGGGTATGATGAATTAAAAAATGTAATTACTGGTTTAGAATATAAGGTGGCTTCTATATATGATGCAAATAACCCTTACAGCACCATAAATCAGCAGGGTAATGAAAATAAGGTCATAATGGTGAAAGAAACAGGAGAACTTCTTTTAGGAAGTGCTGTTTATGAAAAACTAGTAAATATCAAGGATGATCCTACCACATCTGCCAATGAAGGTGAGATACGTATTAACTACGACAAGGAAAATTGGAAAGATGGAGATTTGATGCCGGAGCATTATTTTGCCTGTACCACTCAAAAGCCGGCTCCCACAGATGCAGATCCGAATGCTACAAGAACTGTATTTTACAATGCAGATTATCTTCAGGGTATTTCCGATGAAGATAAACAAGTGATTGAATATGATGTAGGGTTGAACCAGGCTATTCGTGTTAATACTACGGCAGATGAAGTGTTCCATCATGATATAGGCCGTGACGTAGAAGATTTAATTAACAGCATGGATGAAAGCATTAAAATGGAAGAACAGGTGGAAAAGCTTAAGAAAATGCTGGAAGAAAATACAGATCCGGATAATGTGGAAGTAATGGAGCAGAATCTTGCAGCAGCAGAAAAAGCACTGGCATATGTGAGAGAAAAAACCCAGAAGCTTTTTGAAGGCGGTATTACTAAGATGCAGGAGCATTTGGATGTTCTCAATTTCGCAGTAACGGAAAACGGAACAAGAGGTCAGAAACTGGAATTGGTTACCAATCGTTTGATGAGCCAAAAAACGAATTTTGAGACCCTTAAATCTGAAAACGAAGATATTGATCTTACAGATGTGGCAATTAAATTAAGCAGTGCAGAATTAACTTACAGTGCAGCGCTTATGTCTACAGGAAAAGTATTACAAAATACTTTGATGAACTTTATTTAAAAAAGCATGAGGAAAATGAGATGAAGGTTAATTCAAGGATTTTTGGTGAGATTGAAATTGATGACAGTAAAATAATTAATTTTCCCTCAGGGATTATCGGATTTCCGGAAATGACGGATTTTGCCATTATATACGATGAAGAGAAGGGGAAAAATGCACCTATCCGGTGGATGCAGTCTATACAGGAAGCAGAATTTGCATTACCGGTAATGGATCCTCTTCTTGTGATGAGTTCCTACAATCCTGAGGTAGAAGATGATTATCTTCTGCCCTTGGGAGAGATGAAAGAAGATGATGCGCTGGTATTAGTTACGGTTTCTGTGCCTAAGGATCTTCAAAAGATGAGTGTAAATTTACAGGCTCCTATAGTAATTAATGCAGAAACAAAAAAAGCGGCTCAGATTATTGTTAATACAGAGAAGTTCCCGGTAAAATATTATATCTATGATATTTTAAAGGAAATGAAAAAGGAGGGTGAATAAATGTTAGCACTTTCCCGAAAAAAAAATGAAGCATTAATTATTAACAATAATGTGGAAGTCACCATATTGGAAATTAAGGGTGATCAGGTAAAATTAGGGATTACAGCCCCTAAAGAGGTGCCTATTTACAGGAAAGAAGTATATTTGCAGATTCAGGAATCCAATAAGGATGCTATGCATACAGAAAATTTAGAAGCTTTGAAAGACTTGTTTTGAGGAATGTTAATTTTTGGTAAAAAAAAACCGATAAAGTATATAGAAACTAAGTTTTAAGATCACACGGAGGTGAGCATTATGGGAATGGAACCATTAAGCAGTATTTCTAGCATGCAGGCACAGACAATGACAAGACCTGCAGTAACCCCAAAGTAAGCAGTGATGTTGCAGAAGGAACTGCGGCAGAAGTGACAGTACCTAAAATGGACAGCAATACCATTGCAGTGGCAAAGAGTCATGAAGGCAATGGAAAGCAAAAACAAGGACAGGAAGGTCAGGAAGCCCAGCAGCAGATTTCCAATGAGAGTATTAAGAAGGCTGTTGAGAATTTAAATAAGACCTTAAATAATTCAGAAGCTATTTTTGGAATTCATGAAAAAACAAATCGTGTAACCATTAAGATTGTAGATAAACAGACAAAAGAGGTAATTAAAGAACTTCCTCCGGAAAAGACCTTAAATATGATTGCTAAAGTATGGGAAATCGCAGGTCTTTTGGTGGATGAAAGAAGATAGGAGGATTTGCCTATGCCGATTAGAATGACAGGTATTAATTCCGGAATGGATACAGAAAGTATTATCAGTGAATTAGTAAAAGCTAAATCAGCAAAAAAGGATAAGCTAGTAAAGGCACAGACAAAGCTTCAGTGGAAGCAGGATGCCTGGAAAGAATTGAATGCCAAGGTATACGGACTTTATACAAAAACATTAAGTAATCTACGCTTAGAAGGAGATTACTATAAAAAAACCACTAAGTTAAGTGATGAAAGTGTGGCCAGTATTGTTACCAGCGGTAATGCGGTAGACGGTATCCAGGAAATGGAGATTAAGCACCTTGCTAAATCGGGATATCTTACTGGAGGGAAGATTGAAGGTCAAGATGGAAAAACAGTAACTGCCAATACTACAATGAAAGATTTAGGTGTTACTGGTGAGAGTACATTTACTATTAGATTTGGAAACGGAGAATCAAAGGAACTTAAATTTGAAGAAACTGCGACTATCAGTGACGTGGTTACTCAGTTAAAGGAGGCAGGATTAAACGCCAGCTTTGATGAAAAGAACCAGAGGTTTTTTGTTAGTTCTAAAGAATCCGGAGCAGAAGCTAATTTTGAATTAGAGGATGGAACAGGGGATGTTCTCTCAAAGTTAGGATTAGATTATACCAATGATGTTAGTAAATATAACGATGAAATTGCTGCGATTGACCAAGGGGCTGGAACAGTCGAGGAAAAAGCGAAACAAAAAGCTGCCATTAGAGAAAAAATTCCTTATAAAATCACTGGTGTAGATGCTGAGATTATTTTAAACCATGCAACCTTTAAATCAAGCACCAATACCTTTGAAATTAACGGTCTTACCATTACGGCTAATAAAGTAACAGATGCACCGGTTACCATTACTACCACTCAGGATACCGATGGTATCTACGATATGATTAAAAACTTTCTGAAGGAATATAATACCATTATCAATGAGCTTGATTCACTCTATAATGCAGAGTCTTCCAAAGGGTATGAGCCTTTGACTGATGAAGAAAAAGAGGCCATGAGTGAAAAGGAAGTGGAAAAATGGGAAGAAAAGATTAAGAAATCTATTCTTCGTAAGGATGAAACTGTTGATAAGGTTGCCAGTGCCATGAAAAGCATTATGATGCAGGGCGTAATGGTGGGTGGAACCCAGATGTACCTTAGTGATTTTGGGATTAATACCTTAGGTTACTTTAATGCACCGGCAAATGAGAAAAACGCTTACCATATTGACGGAGATCCAGATAATACCAATACCGCAAATAAGGATGATAAATTAAAGGCTATGATTGCCAGTGATCCTGATAAGGTAGTTGATTTCTTCTCTAATCTCAGTAAAAATTTATATGATAAAATTGGAGATATGATGAAGAAGACTGATTACAGCAGTTCCTTTACTTTATATGATGATGTTCTGATGAAAAAGGAATATGATGATTATAAGAAACAAATTGCTGATCAGGAGAAAAAGATCACTGCCTTTGAAGACAGATATTATGATAAGTTTTCAGCAATGGAAACAGCCATGGCTAAGCTACAGTCTAAAGAAAGTGCAATTGCAGGATTATTAAATTATTAAAATCAGTATTCAGAGTTGGTGTAAGCCGGCTCTGAATACTTGTGGTTTATAAAAACTATTCAGAATAGAATAATGGATAGAGGAGGAAGGACGATTATGGCATTACCAAATGCTTATGCACAATACAATAACAGTAAAATTTTAACTGCTTCACCGGCAGAGCTGACCTTGATGCTATATGATGGGGCTATTAAATTTTGTAATATTGCAATTATGGCCATTGAAAAAAAGGATATCGTAAAAGCGCATGAAAATATTGTTAAGGTGCAGAAAATAGTTGAGGAATTTCGTTCTACTTTAGATCATAAATATCCTGTTTCAGAAGATTTTGACCGAGTTTATGTATATCTTCTGCAGCGTTTACTGGATGCAAATATTAAGAAGGATATTGCAATTCTGGAAGAAGTGAATACACATCTTAGAACCATGAGGGATACATGGAAAGAGGTTATGCGTGTAAATAAGGAGAATCATAAAGGATGATAACTAGTTACCTTTGCATTTTAGAAGATAGTTTGGTAAAAAAATTAGAACTGCTGAAAAGGATAGAAGAAAAAAGTTTAGAGCAGTCAGTTATGATTAAAGATAATCACATTAATCCTGATTTAATGGATAAGAATATGGATGAAAAGCTAAAGATGATTGAAGAAATCAATTCTTTAGATGATGGCTTTGAAGCTCTATACGGGAAGATAAAAAAGGAGCTGGAAGAAAAGAAGGAGCAGCATAAGAGCCAAATCAGAAAACTTCAGGGATTAATTGAAAAAATAACAGAAAAAAGCTCTTCTATTCAAGCTATTGAAGCCAGAAATAAGAGTCAAATGGATTTGTATTTTACCAAGCAGAAAAAAGAATTGCAAAGTAGGAAAAGTGCCATGTCAGTGGCCAGAGATTATTACCAGAATATGAGTAAATCAAAACACGCAGCCCCACAATTTTTAGATAAAAAGAAATAGACAAAAAAGCCAAAACCATAATAATGAGTTTTGGCTTTTTAAAATATGAATTTATTTTCCAAAGAAATATTGGATACGATCTGAAACAGCCTCTATTCCTTCTTCATTTAGATGGTATTCATCGACAAGAAAGCGATCTTTTTGATCAATGGGAATAATTCCATAGTAGGTATCAATATAAGAAATACCATTGCCTAAAGCAACACTGTTGGCATAATTTACATAATCCACCATGGTACCATTTCCCAAGTTTTGCTTATCTCCATCAATATAGAATCCATCCACTGTTTTTCCGCAGGAAGGAGGAGAGATAAAGACAATACGGATATGAGGATAAGCCTCTTCCAGCATGCGAACAGAAGCAGTCAAAGAACCGGCCCAGGTGGCAACATCAGTATCCTCATTAGGGTTATATAAAGGTCTTCCGGCAATATAATCGGAAAGATCATACATAATCATAATAAAATCAAGGGCGGAATAATCTAAATTCTTCAGTATTGCGGCAGTATTAATTTCTGTTTCTCCCATAGTAGCGGCAACACGTTCTACAAGGGAAAAGTCTCCGGAGGAAATAGCCTGTGCCACAGAATATAGACTCAGTCCATCCGGCTTATAGGTTTCATCATAAGTCTTGTTATACATGGTGAGAAAGGAATCGGCAAAGGAACCATCATATGCTGTAGCATCTAATTTACGGGCAATGGAAGAAGCAAGTCCTGTTTCTGATTTATTATCTGCAAAAGGGGAATTTCCCAAAAACAGAATGGAAGTTATCCCATCATCCACTGCATTCTCTAATTTGGAAGAAACCACAGGCTGAATATGATCCATGGTTTCCAACTCTAATTCGGAAATATTGTTGGGATCATAGCCACTGGATTTTCCTTTATTCCATACAAAAATTTTAATAATGGCAAAAAGAAAAAGAAGGAGCACCACGATAAAAAATATAAGATGATAATTAATCTTTCCTTTTTTCTTTGTTGTTTTGGTAGTCATCATAAACCTCCTTTATTTATCAGCAGATACTTGCATCCGTATCTAAGTTAAGTTAGTATACCTTGTATAGTAAAAAAAATCAAATTATAGAATAAATATTAAGAAAAAAATAAGGAAATGGGATGAATAAGAAAAAAATAAAACAAGTTGTACAGCTACAATTAATGATTATTATTTATACTTTGGCAGGAATAATGGCAAAGTTTGCGTCTATGGAAGAAGCGTTGACAGGCTTTGGGCTTTATTTCGCCTTGGATTTAGGGTTTCTGGGAATATATGCGATTTTTTGGCAACAGTTGATTAAAGTATTTCCCCTATCGGTAGCCTATGCCAATCGTGCATTGTCATTGCTGTGGTCAGCACTGTGGGCAAAGATTATTTTTGGAGAACAAATCACATTAAAACAGGGGATAGCTATAGGAATTGTAATAATAGGAATAATTTTAGTGAATGGAGATAAGGATGATGAACAATAATTATTTTCTTTTGGCCATACTGTCTGTTTGTATTGCTTCCTGTTCACAGATTATTTTGAAAATGGGGGCAGAAAAAAAATACAAATCAAAAATACGAGAATATATAAATGGATATGTAATAACTGGGTATGGTATGTTGTTTACCTCTATGCTTATTACTATCGTTGCTTATAAAAAATTGTCTTATTTAAGTGTTCCTGTAGTGGAAGCACTGGGCTATATTTTAGTTCCTTTATTGAGTATATTAATTTTTAAGGAGAAAATAAAAGGAAAAAAATTACTGGGTATAATTATTATTCTTCTTGGAATTATACTTTATTATTTATAGTTTTTCTTAGGGTGATGAGGTAGTCCCTTTGATTGGGAGAAAGCGCAGGATATTTTAGGGGGAATGTAGCCTTTTAGAGTATATTAAGGGATATATCAACAGTCACATTTTTCGAAACTTGAAAGCAAATAAGAAAAATGATATAATAAATGGATTTTAATTATACTAAGATAATTGTTAGTGATTAAAAGAAGAAATAGAAAGAGAATACAAAAGAAAACTATGTACCAATAAGAAAAAAGGTAAAAAGGGGCATTACCTTAAGTGGAGGGAATAAGTAACAGTAAGCCCAAAATTCTGCTGTTACAGGAAAGGAAAAATAGGAGGAGTACATGGCATTATTTTTTAAAAGAGAGGAAGAGTTAGAAGTTCAGCAGGAGGATCTGGATATAATTGATTTAGATCAAACCTCAGAATGGTCCAGATTGGATTTGGAGCGTGAATTACTAAATAAAAAAGAGGAAGAATACATAGAAGAGTTTTCAGATGAATTGGCGATTATGGATGTAACCGATAATGATATTTCCATAGCAGAATTGGAGAAAAAAGCAGAAGAAGAAACAAGATTAGCTGAGGAAAGTCAAATTTGGGAATCAAAAGTAGATAAGATATCCTTAGATGGGAAAGAAATGGAAGAGATAGCGGAAGAAGAAACGGAGGAAGAAGTTCAGCTACAGTA
>JAFXGR010000139.1 GCA_017520155.1 Lachnospiraceae bacterium | reverse complement strand
TAAAGAGGGTATCTGAAAACGCCGGTCCTTATGCCCTGTATTTTAGGGCATTAGTACCGCTGCGTTTTCAGTTAAGTGAGAATGTCCCGATGTTGATTTGTATATTATGCACATATCAATATCCTAAAATGGGCTTTTGACCCCGGCATCACATTATATGTACACACTGATAAGATTTAGGAGCTTTTTTAAGATAATCCACATTTCGCATCCTAAAATGTACTTTTCTTGTCTTCTCAGAGTATATCATATTAGCATTTAGGTTGTTATCTCAAATTTTGTTAAAATCACATCCTAATGCTTCTTTCCTTTTCGGATGCAATTTTCATATTTTTTCTCAAAAGCTCCTAAATCTATAAATATAAGTCATAAATATAGCTTTTTTCTTAAGATTCCCTTGATATCCAAGCTAATTTAGGATGCTTCTAGTAAATTTTTCTCAATAACATCCAAATCCCAGCTCTGATTCTCAAGATATTCTTCACTTCATTATAAGTGAAATCTACAAATGCTACTTATTGGAATCAACATTCTTTATTTGTATACAATATATACAAAAGCATCTCTCATCTTGTGTTTACAGAAAGTATCTTTCGTCACCGACTTTCAGTAAATATTTCTCTTTTCCAGTTTACATAAAATATCTCTTATCAACGGCTCACAAAAAGTATTCCCGAATTATATTTTCTATTTTCTCCGTATTTAGAGGATGATCCTTCGTTTCAAATGTCATGATCAAATTCACTGTAGGAATAATATCATTTGCAGTATAAAGCCTGATCTTTGAGCATGCATTCTTACAGTATCCGGGTTCGTCCATACGCCCAAAATGTTCCCAATAAAAAATTTCCTCTGTCATCGGATGCATAATTGTAAAATCAGGAAATAAAACAATCTCCTCCAACTGTAACGCACATTCATATCGAAAAGGTATTTTATTAATATGAAGCATCATATCAATAAGAAGTTCTGATTTTGATCTTACTGTATTGCCTGAGGTTGATTTGTAAATCAAATGTTCTGGATACTTTTCATTTTTAGGGTAGTCTTCTCTCATCCATTCCTGATGTCTTATATTTGTTGGCTTGATATAGGATTGTAGTAATTCACGATATGGTGATCTTTGATTTGTAATTTCATGTTCCTGAATTGGTTTGTGATGTCGCAGATAAAACTCTATTGCCGTTCTTTCCTGCTTAAGATTTGACAATTGATCTGTTAAAATTTTTTTAAAGGCCAGCTGTTCTGCCAGCTCTCTGTTTTTATTTGAGATATACCGTCTTGTTCCGTTATCACATTGATACCATTTGTGATATTTTCCATCTTGTATACATTGCAGTGTCCCTCTTGGCATTGACCGTAATTTATTCTCTATTTCTTCTATATTAATAGAAAGCTTGTCATACTCTTGTTTTACTTTCTCATAGATCAAGAGCTCTCTCCTTTCTTAAGGATGCTTATTTGTTTGTTCTGTTTGATATATTATATATAGAAATTTTTGTATTTTCAATACATTTATTTGTTCTTCACTTCATATATTAAATCGTGGCATATTCTCCTTCAGAATCTGCCACCGACAAGCATGGCAGTAAAGGAAAACGCTGTCTTTATCTTGTGTAAAATACAGTATTTCCCTTTTCTTTGTACATCTTAGTCTTATCTTAAGTAGCTGCAATACTATCTTATACATTTTAGTCCGTTTGTCTGCCAACTCATCTTCTTTTTATTCTCCATAAGCTAAAATCTATACTCCGATAGATTATATTTTTTATCAAATATTTCATTATTGATATTTTTATGCGTAACACATATAACTGTTGAATCTCTCAATTCATTATTTAATATATCGATAAAGATTTTTTCAGAGTCCCTATCTAAGGCTGATTCAATTTCATCGAACAACATTATCTCTGCCTTATTTATTAAGGCTCTTGACAAAAGAATTTTTTGTTTTTCACCACCCGAAAAATTAGCTCCAAAATCTCCCGTTTGCTTTGAGAACAGATCTTCTTCATTTCCAATCAAAGAATCTAATTTTACTCTTTTGACAACTTTCATAACCTCCTCCAAACTGTATGTATTATTCGGATACACTATATTTTCATATATAGACTCTTTTCCTCTCTATACTTTCTTATTAGGTCGGGATGTTACAACTATAGTTTATCACAACAAGTTGTACATACCGATTGTTTCATGTTTTCCTCTCTTTATTTCCTGGTACTTAAGGAGATATGTTTTCATTCTCTTCAAGTACCATAATTTTTAAACTTTTAACTCTTATTTTGTTACAATAACAATTACCACTACTGCTACATCCATATTTTTCCCCTTTCTTTTTTTACATTTATATCGCAGTAACTATTTCCGGAAACCTTTCTGTTATATCTGATACTTTACATTTTTTTAAAAAAAGACCATAACAAATCATGTTAAATATAAACTTACATGATTTGTTATGGTCTAAGGTATCATAGTCTAGCCAAGTGATTATTCATAGCTGAACTATTACTTTAAGATTACTTCTTTTTCCAGTTTAAAATAAAGCACAACCATAACACCTAAGATATTGGCTTCTCTTACCGTCAGTAATTCACGGCACAGATCGCCGTACTTCAGCCTTGGTTTTGTTAGCTCCATGGCCTGAACCATTTTTTCCAGCAGCTCTTCTGAAATATTATCTTGGTAAACCTCTATGGATACTTCCAGAAGAAGATAATATTGCCAATTTAGTTCTTCCTCTCTCGCCTCTTCCTTCAGTTTTTGCAACTCCTCTTTGGCCCCGGATAAATTTCCATGAGAGATTAAAGAAAATACCGTTGCTGCATCCTGGTCAAAAAGTTGTTGTTTTTCATTTTTATCATCATCCCCCTCCAAGTACTAAAAAAATGATGTCAGGGTCAAAAGCCTAATTTAATAATCTTACTTGTGCATAATAGCTAAACTATAATGAAGATATCTAAAAACACTGATCTCTATGCCCTGTATTTTAGGGGATTGGTACCGTTCCCCCTTACTTACTCCATCTTCCGCTGGCGCCGCAAGGTAGAACTAAGCCAGTTTCTTTTACCGGAAGTCCGATTTCCGAAGACTCTACCTTACCTCCAAACTTACTTATTACGGCACTATGAATCATATACGTAAGTACCGCCGGCTGAAGACCTGTGGTGTAAGAATTTACTAAAAAGAATAAGGGCTCCTCAGATAAAATCTGTGTACAAAGCTCGATGAAGGGATATACACTCTCCTCTATCTTCCATATTTCCCCCTTGGGTCCTCTTCCATAAGAAGGGGGATCCATGATAATCCCATCATATTTATTCCCTCGACGGATTTCCCGTTCCACAAACTTCACGCAGTCATCCACTAACCATCGAATTGGTTTGTCAGACAGCCCTGAAGATACTGCATTTTCCTTTGCCCAGTTTACCATTCCCTTGGATGCATCTACATGGGTTACACTTGCACCTGCAGCGGCGGCTGCAAGTGTGGCTCCACCGGTATAAGCAAACAAATTTAACACTTTAATAGGACGGTTTGCCTCTCTGATAAGTCTTCCAAACCACTCCCAATTCGTTGCCTGTTCCGGAAATAAACCGGTATGCTTAAAGCTGAAGGGCTTTAGATTAAATGTTAACTCCTTATAGTTAATACTCCATTCCTGAGGAAGGTTGAAAAACTCCCATTCTCCGCCGCCTGCATTACTTCTATGATAATGACCGTTCTTCTTCTTCCATCCCCTGTGATTTCTTTTGGTATTCCAAATAACCTGCGGATCCGGTCTAACTAAAAGATAATCTCCCCAACGCTCAAGTTTTTCTCCTTTTGAAGTATCCAAAACTTCATAATCCTTCCACTGATCTGCAATCCACATATACCAATTCTTCCTTTCCGTAATCTTCCTTATTTTCCATCTCTAATAAAAGTGTAATCTTATATTTTTATTAAAATCCTCTATTACAAATCCATCTTTTACCTACTATACAATAGACTCTTTCTTTATGCAACAGCACAAAAGAAGTGCCAATACAAAAATCCTATTAAAAAGATCTTTGTATTGGCACTTCTTTTACGCAAAGATAAATATCCTATTCTTCAAACCAGGAAAAGTCAATTTCCGTAAAATCATAGATAAAATGATCTACTCCCAGTTCCATTATCTTATCTTTTGTTTTATCATTGCCAATGGCAATAATACATCCGGCTTTATTCTCCTTTGCATGAGAAATCGCACTAACACTGTCTTCGATGACAATACAGTCCTCCATTTTCGCCTTCAGCCTTCTTGCAGCCTCTAAATGCATTTTTCCCTTATCTGCATAAGTTCCATCATCATAGACACATTGTTCTTTATCAAACCATCGCTCCAAGCCAAAGGTTTCAAAATAAAAATCAATATTATCCTTAATGGATGCACTGGCCAAAATAAAAGGAACATTACGTTCCTTCAACTTATCCAGAAACTCCAAGGCACCATGTACCAAATGTACCTGGTGGGGATTTTCCTTACATATTCTTCTGTACAGAGCTTCTTTATGACAGGAAACTCTTAATCTTTCTTCTTCTGTTAACCATGGTGCTATCTTTTGTATAATTATGTCGTTACGGGGGCCACAGTAAAAGCTTGGATCCGGTTCCTGATCGGTATTTTCATGAAGTTCTCTATAGATTTTGGCCCAGGCTTCCTCATGGAAGCCTGAGTCAAAAAATAGAGTACCATTAAAATCAAGGAGTACTACTTTCATATTCTTACTCTTAGAATAATCCTACTAATGCACCCAAGATACCGATTACAAGAAGTAAAACGATACATTTAACAGGTGTCCAGCCTTTTTTCTTTAATAAGAAGAAAAGAAGTAATGTTAAGAATAATGGGATCATTTTAGGAAGAACGCCGTCTAAAATATTCTGAACAACGATAGGAGCTTCTCCGTTTGCGATTTCAAGAGTAACAGTTGTTCCACCATAGTTAGATGTTAAAGCACCTACTACGAATACACCCAGCATAGAAGCTGCACGTGTAAATTCTTTTGCGTTTCTTGTAAGAACTTCAATCGCTTTTGTTCCCAGTTCATATGACCATCCCATTAAGAAGAAACGAACACCGAACTGAACTGCGTTAAATACAGCAAGGAACAGGATAGGACCTGCGAAGGATCCCTGAATTGCCATATTGGAACCAATACCTGCAGCGATAGGAACTAAAGTAAACCAGAAGATAGCATCTCCGATACCACCTAAAGGTCCCATAGCAGCAACACGAACGGAACGAATCATGTTGATGTCTGCTTTCTGCTGTTCCAAAGATAATACGATACCCATTACGAAAGTTACTAAGAATGGATGTGTATTAAAGAACTCTAAGTTGTGCTGCATGGATGCAGATAAATCGTCTTTATCTGTATGGATTTTTTCAAGACCAGGTAAGATAGAGTATAACCATCCATTAGCCTGCATTCTTTCATAGTTGAAAGATCCCTGTAAGTTACAAGATCTCCAAACCATTTTGTTCAATGTCTTTTTGTCCAGCGGCTGAGCTGGTGTGAGATTTTTATAAGTTGTCTGATTAGATGCCATCTTCGTCACCTCCGTTAGATCCTACTCCTGCAGATTTCATAGCCACACGTGTCTGGAAATCATACAGTGCCATTGCAATACCAATAAATGCTACTAAGATCAAGCAAGATCCACCTAAACCAGGAACATATCCGATTACTGTTGCTACAGCAAATCCGGCAAAGTAAATTCCCCAAAGGTCGTTGGAAAGCATAATTCTAAGTAATGTAGCGAAACCTACGAAACGCATCATTCCACCGGCTGCACTTAAACCTGTCATTAACCAAGGCACTTTATCAAAGAATGCTGTTAATGCATCACCTGCTGCTGCACCACCGATAAGACCGATTGTACAAACTACTGCAAATAAAGCACCTAAAGCGATCATTGCTAACCAGTTTAATCTAACGATACCTTTTGTATCAGCTTTTTCAGCCATTTTGTCTGCAACAGACATGATAGGAGACATAACTGTGAACAGTAATGTAACCATGTACTGACCGATTAAAGCGAAAGGAACTGCAAGACCTACTGCTGCTTCTACTTCAAGTCCGGAAGCGATTGCGAAAACTGCTGCCATAATACCACCGATAACTGCGTTTGGAGGCTGAGCACCACCTACAGGCATGTTACCGATTGTCATTAACTGGTATGTACCACCAACTACTAAACCTGTTGTTACGTCTCCTAAAATAAGACCGATAACAGCACCGGTTACGATTGGCTGATACAGAGATTCTAAGAAGTCAAACTGGTCAATAGCTGCGATAAACGCAACAACGAAAACCAGAATAATCTGAATTGCATTAAAACTCATGATTGTGAAATCTCCTTTCAAAGGTTTTTTTAATTGAACAATTTGTCAATGCTTTCTGCGGCTTCAGATGGAACTCTTCTGATTTCAAGTTCTACACCTAAGTCACGTAATTTTGCAAATGCAGCCACGTCGGAATCATCTACGGCAACAGAACCTGCTACCTGACGTTTTCCGTCTGCCATATGCATATTACCAATATTAACTTTTTTAATTGGCACACCGCCTTCTACAAGTTTCAGAACATCCTGAGGTGTTTCACATACAATGAAAATCAACTGCTTGTCGGATGCCTTATGAATTGTAGAGATAGTCTTTTCAAGAGACCAATAACGCATTGCAGCATAACTGGGAGCTGCCATGTCCATTAATCCCTGACGAAGTGTATTTGTAGACACCTCATCATTTGCAACTAAAATTAGGTTTGCACCAATACTGCCACACCACTGTGTAGCTACCTGACCATGAACTAAACGATTGTCAATTCTTGTCAAAACAATATTAGGCATGTTTTTTCCCTCCTTGATTATGATTCTCCCTGAAATCCCATTCAGAGTGACTCTATTATAATCCATTTTCTCCTTTTTGTCATTATATTTTTTAATACCTAATTTATTTATTTTAGTTTTTTTTTATTATTTTTTGTCAAAAGTTATTAAAAATTGTGTTGTTTTATAGATATTTCTCACAAATAATGATATAATTAATCATATTTTGGAGGTCATTATGCAATATAAAACATCAATGAAGGAATTTTCTCCTTTCGGCTTCGTATATGAACAGCCTATTCATCAGCAAAAACAACAAATGATCAGCCGTGTAAATCGTCTGACTCCTAATCATACAATTAATCAGCTGCTTCACTTTGACTGTGAAGTTTATCTGGAAATGCAGGAAGGAATCGCCGCCCTGGTTATCGGTTTTACTCCGGACAGCGAAGATCTTAAGGTTTTTTCCATCCACCGAAAGGTCTGTCTTAACCCGGGAGTTTATTTTTCCATTATTTCCGTCAGTTCTTCCGCCAGCTGTAAGCTGATTACCTCCTCCGGCTTTACCATGCAGACCGTGGAGCTGGAGCAGCCCTACTTATTTAACCGTATACTTCCCAATATTCAGATTCAGGAAATTCTGGGATATTACTATAATGTAAGAAATGCAGGATATGAGTTTAAAGGAGAAAAGCATGAATATTATGAGCTTACCTTTGTAGACCGCGGCTGTTTGGAAACCACCATTGAAGGAAAGGAATATCATCTGAAGGAAAAAGAGATGATTCTTTACGGACCGGGACAGTTTCACACCCAAAAAATTCATCAGGGCCAGTCCTGCTCTTATGTTACCATTGTATTTTCCATGTTGAATGTCAGCCCGGAAACTTTCCTTGGCCGGGATCTTCCCTTGTTAAACAGGGTATTTCCTTACGACAAAAAAATTTATACGTTAATGAAGGATTTTGTACAGGAAAGTTCTTATCAGATTCCTTACTTAAACAGCCTGATGATTTGTCTTTTACAGGAGATTATGATTCGTCTCCTTCAGTCAGAATTTATTGCTCATAAAGAAGAACGTCCCGTATCCATTTCCAGACAGCATTATCAGAATGAGCTGTTGGAGGATGTGTTATCTTATATTGATTCTTCTCTTTGTGAGCCTCTTACCATTGCAGAGATCTGTCAGAAGTTTTCCCTTTCCAGATCCTCTTTGCAATTATTATTCAAAGAAAATATGAATCAGACACCTAAAAAATATATTTCCGATCTTAAATTGGAAAAAAGCTGTCAGCTGATTCGAGAAAAACAATATACTATCAGTGAAATTGCCCTTATGCTTGGTTTTAACTCCATTCACTATTTTTCAAGGGCCTTTACTCAAAAATATAATATGTCCCCCAGCGAATATGCCAAGCAAATGTTTAGTCAAACTTAATCCTTCCGAATTATATGAAGGTTAAAATAATCATCACCAAGGAGAATTGCTATGATCAAAATAGGAGCCGTAGGTACCAGCTTTATTATGGATACCATTTTAGAAAACATTGCCCTCGTGGAAGGGTTCAGCTGTGAAGCTATTTATTCCCGCAGCGCACAAAAAGGACAGGCGTTAGCCCAAAAATTTCAAATTCCCAAAGTATATACTAATTTTTCCACTATGCTGGCAGACAAAAGTCTGAATCTCATCTATGTGGCCTCTCCTAATTCTCTCCATTATGAGCACAGTAAAGCTGCTCTTATGGCCGGAAAACATGTTCTTTGCGAAAAGCCCTTTACCGTAACCAGCTCTCAGTTAAGGGAATTAATCTCTTTGGCAAAAAGTAAAAATTTATTTTTATTTGAAGCTATTTTACCCATGTTTCATCCTAATTATAAAATGATTAAGGAAAAGCTCATTGCCATTGGAAATCCTAAAATGGCTCAGGGTGTATTTTGCCAGTATTCCAGCCGTTATGATGCTCTTCTTCAGGGAGAAACCCCTAATGTATTTAATCCGGAATTTGCGGGAGGAGCTTTAATGGATCTGAATATGTATAATGTTTATTTCCTGGTGGGACTTTTCGGCAAGCCGGAATCCGTCCATTACGAAGCTGTTCGTTTTGAAAACGGAATTGATACCAACGGTATTTTAACTCTTCGCTATAAAACTTTCCTTTGCCAATGTGTAGGGGCCAAGGACAGCTTCTGTGAAAACAGTATGCAGATTCTTGGGGATAAGGGCTATATTAAAGTTACTCCCGGAGCAAGCAATATTCAACAGGTAAAAATTGTACGGCGAAATGAAGAAGAAATGACCTTCAGGGTTCCTCATAACCCTTGGTATTATGAATTTGTTGCTTTGTCTGAGCTTTTCGGCACTAATAACTATGAAGAATGTTATCAGCGCCTTGATCTTTCCCTTCAGGTTGTTGAGGTTTTGGAAGAAGCAAGAAAAAGTGCCGATCTTTCTTTCTAGTGTAACGGTTTCTAAATAACTATACCATTCATATAGAATATTTTTCTGAGAGTGAAGTTCAAAAAATGCAGGCGTAGTGGGCTACGCTGAGGCTTTTTGAATCTTTGCTATCAGGAAAATAGGCATGTGATATGGTGTAGTTAATTTAAAACCGTTGCACTAGAATCACAAGGTAATATAACGATATTCCTTCTTTTTTACGAGAAACAACTATATCTTTTCTGCAAATAAAAAACTCGAAAATTCTAAGAATTTTCGAGTTTTTTTCTTATTTTACAATAGACTGAATAGAAAAACGGTCTGCCTTTACAATGGCACCCTTTGCAATTTCAATATTTACTGTTTCTTCTTCTATTCCCACTACACGACCGTATAGTCCATTGGCGAACAACACCTGACTGCCAATAGAAAGGCCATTATATAACTCCAGCATATGCTCTCTGCGCTTTTTCATTCCTCGAGCAGACATAATACTCATAATACTGGCAATTACTCCCATAATTACCGCCAAGGTAATACAGGTCCAGAGAATGACTTCCCAATTCATTCTTAGATGCCCTCCTCATCGGCATTGTCTTCATGAGCAACCAGCTCAAAACGAACAATGTAATCTTTTCCGGTGGGAATTAAGGTTTCTGCCAATTCCAAAGGATCGTCGTAAGCAACCATCATTGTTGCTCCTTCAATAATCATGGGAAGGTTTGTTCCTGCCACAACTTCGATCTTCTGATCAGGGCGCTCTGCCTTACATACAGATGCGTTATTAAAAGGTGATCCTCCTGCTAAGTCAGATAATACCAGGATACCATCACAATCTTTTAAGCTGTCCATAGCCTTGTGAAGATTAGCCTTTAATGTATCTGTGGAGTGATCTGCTTCAAAATCTACCAGTGCAATATTTTCTGTAATTCCGGTAATTAACTGTAAGCTGGATGCCAGTCCCGTTGCAAAATGTCCGTGACCTGTAATTAAAATACCTACCATTTTAGTACCTCCTGTTTTTTCTCTTCTCTATTTTACCACATATGGATATAAAGTAACACCCTTAACTACACGATTTACTTCTCCTGTAGGACATGGATTATCCGGTGTAATATTCAGCTCCAGTGATTTGAGAACTGCTAAGGTCTGGGCAAAATTAATAAATTCAAAGCCTAATAATACATTTTCACAGGATTTTTTGCAATCCATAACAAGCTGATAATCAACCAGGGAATCAAGACCTTCACAAGGAGTATTCATTACTACTGCAATCTTATTTCCTTTTCTCTGAGGTCCCATTTCTTTTAACAGATCCAGCTCATATTTTCTCATGTATTCATCATCACTGAGATATAATACAGTAAGTGTAGTATCATCAATAATGGATTTAGGACCATGACGGAATCCTAAAGGTGAATCATACATAGTAGCCACCTGTCCTGCAGTAAGTTCCAGCATCTTAAGAGCAGATTCCTGAGAAACACCCTTTAAGGCTACATTTCCAAGATAAACGATTCTTTCAAATTTAAATTCGTCTACTATCTGCTGTGCTACAGTATATTTATTGTTTAAAAAGTCCTCTGTTGCCACACAGATTTTTTCAATCTCTGCTGTTAACTCTTCCAAACGGTCTAAGTTAAATGCCAAATAAGTTGCCATATACATATTGGAAAAGCTGGAGGTCATGGCAAAAGACTGGTCATGGGTTTCCGGTGTTAAATTAAGGGCAAAACAGTTTTCCTGTTCTTTGGCACGTTTTGAAAGTGCACCCTCTGCGTTACAAGTTACAAATAAATGATAAATGTTTTCACATACCGCTTCTGCCGCATCAACTGCTCCAATGGATTCCGGTGAATTCCCGGAACGTCCGAAGCTAACTAAAACAGTGGGCTTTGTGCGGGAAAGAAAGCTTTCCGGTGCAGGTACAATATCTGTTGTTCCGTAGGATTTTACTTTGTAATTATATTTTTTATTTAAAGCCTGATAAAGGGAGTTTCCCACAAACTCACTGGTTCCTGCTCCTGTCAATACAATGTCAAAGTCATCCGCTTTTACTACCTGATCAAGGAATGTCTGAAGCTCCTCTTTGCATGCTGCAATCTGAGCACAGGTCTTTCTCCAGGTTGACGGCTGCTGGTAAATTTCCTGTAATGTAAATACGGAAGATGTTTCCTGCATCTTATCTTGTGAGATGTTAAAAATACTCATTTTTCATTTACCCCCTAGGTTTTTTATTGTAGTATGATAGAGTAACTATATAAGGCAAGTAAAAAATACACATTCTACTGCCTTTATTAGTTACATCATATACCAGGTACCTTAAAAAAACAATGCAACTATTAAAAGTAGCAATACATAATTTAAAAAATGCAAATTATTTTTGACGTTTTAGGATTATAATCATAAGTAGATAGTATTTTAGTGATTCTATCACTAATTATCAATAAAAAAAGGAGGATATACTATGATTATTCAAAGTAAAAAAGTATGGATTGCAGATCAGTTTTTCCCTGCTGCAATTGAAATCGAAGGTGAAAAAATTGTAAATGTACTTCCCTATGGAAGCAAAGAAGCAGATGTAGATTACGGCGAAAAGCGTATTGTTCCCGGCTTCATTGACATTCATTGTCACGGAGCCTTTGAATTTGATACTAATGATGCCCATGAAGAAGGACTTCGTAACTGGAGTAAAAACATTGTGACTGAAGGTGTTACCGGATTTCTGGCTACTACCATTACCCAAAGTAGAGAAGTTCTTACCGATGCTGTTGCCAATGTGGCCAAAGTAATGGAAGAAGGACATGAAGGTGCAGAAATTTTGGGAATTCACTTTGAAGGACCTTTCCTTGATATGCAGTACAAAGGTGCTCAGCCGGAGCCCTACATTGTGGAAGGTAATATTGAAAAGTTCTCCCATTATCAGAATGCGGCTAAAGGAAACATCCGTGTCATCACCATGGCTACAGAGCGTGACCCCGATTACGGCTTTGTAAAATGGCTTTCCGAAAACGGTGTTGTTGTCAGTATCGGACATTCTGCTTCCACCTATGAGCAGGCGGTTATGGCCTTTGCAAACGGTGCCAGAAGCATGACCCATGTATATAATGGTATGACACCTTTTAATCATCGTAAAAACGGTCTGGTGGGTGCTGCCTTCCGTCTTCGTACCATGTATGGCGAAATTATCTGCGACGGCAACCATTCCACAACTGCTGCTTTAAATATGTTCTATATGTCCAAAGGACCGGATTACAGCATTATGGTATCCGATGCTTTAATGGCTAAGGGAACTCCTATCGGAAGTAAGTTTATTTTTGGCGGTAATGAAATCGAAATCTATCCTGACGGAAGTGCTCATCTTACTTCTACAGGAGGACTGGCAGGTTCCACATTAAAATTAAATGAAGGTCTTCGTATTTTAGTGGAAGAAGCTATGGTTCCTTTCAACTATGCCATTAATTCCTGTACCATCAACCCTGCCCGCTGCATCGGTATGGATGATAGAAAAGGCGCTATCGGTGCAGGCTATGATGCAGACATCGTTGTTTTAGATGATGATTATCAGGTTCTTCAGACCTACTGCCGCGGAAAAGCTGCTTTATCGTAACAAAAAGAGGCTTAGAGTATCAAAAGGCCTTTTAAGTTTCTGTTTATATGCATAATATATAAATCAACATCGGTAGGCTTTCGCTTAACTGAAAATGCAACGGTACTAATGCCCTAAAATACAGGGCATAAGGACCGGCGTTTTCAGTTACCCTCTTTATGATTTGTATATTATGCACAATCTAAATTAATGAAGCGAGCTTTTGACACCCTAATCAAAAGATATCATAACAAAATTATTGACAGATACGGAGGAAATTATGAAACATCCACTTCAACTTATGATGGAAAAAAGAAGACAGGGAGAAATCTGCGGAATTCCTTCCTACTGCAGCGCTAATGAGCTGGTTTTGGAACAGGCTCTTCGCCGTGCCAAAGAATTAAACACTCCTACTCTCATTGAAGCTACTGCTAACCAGGTAAATCAGTTTGGAGGGTATACCGGTATGGCACCTTCTGATTTTTATCAAATGGTACAGAAGATGGCAGAAAAAATGGGAGTTTCTGAAAATATGATTATTCTTGCGGGAGACCATTTAGGACCTCTTACCTGGCAGAATCTTCCGGAAAAAGAAGCCATGGACAATTCCATTGAATTAGTTTACCAATATGCCAAGGCCGGCTTTACCAAGATTCATTTAGATACCAGTATGAAGGTTGCAGACGATCCTGAAGGACTTCTTTCTACAGAAACCATTGCCCGCCGCGGTGCCATTCTTTACAAGGCAGCAATTAAAGGATATGAGGAATTAAAGGAAACGAAACCGGAAGCTCTTCGTCCTGTGTTTATTATCGGAAGTGAAGTTCCCATTCCCGGAGGTGCTCAGGAAGAAGAAGATTCTCTTGCAGTTACCAGCCCCGAAGCCTTTAAGGATACGGTAGCTACTTACAAGCGTGTTTTTGAAGAAGAAGGAATCGGCGAAGGCATGAAAGATGTAATTGCTGTTGTAGTTCAGCCCGGTGTGGAATTTGGTGATGAACAGGTATTTTTATATGATCCTGAAGCAGCCACTGATCTTTGTGCTGCCTTAAAGGAATTCCCTGAGGTTTGCTTTGAAGGTCATTCCAGCGATTACCAAAGTCCGGAATGCTTAAAAAATATGGTAAGAGACGGTATTGCTATTTTAAAAGTAGGCCCTGCTCTTACTTATGGATTGAGAGAAGCCTTATTTGCTCTCAGCTTTATGGAAAAGGAATTGGTTCCTGCAGAAAAAAGAGCTAACTTTATTGAAACTTTGGAAGAAGCCATGTTAGAAAATCCAAGTAACTGGCAAAAGCATTATCATGGGGATGACAAGCAGCTTGCTTTAGCGAGAAAATACAGCTTTTCCGATCGTGCCCGCTACTATATCGGACAACCTCAGGTAGTTGCCTCTATGAATCAGTTATTTGAGAATTTAAGAGAATATCGTATTCCTATGAATATGCTTCATCAGTATATGCCTCTAAGCTATGCAAAGGTTCGTGATGGTTTACTTCCCTTAGATCCCCGTGAATTAGCTTTAGATGGTATTCAGATTTTCATGTCTGATTATGAATATGCAGTAGGCTTGATTTAAGGAGGATATTTCACGTCAATGTTCGATATTTTTACCTTAATGGATAACCCTACTTTTATGTTTGTATTTCATGAAGTAGTTTGTATTTTAGGTTCTGTTTATTATCTTGTTCCTATGCTTACCCGCCTTAGGGAAAAAAAGGAACAAAAACCCTTTTCTTCCTCTTGGAAGAATCTGAAAAATATAGTGGCTACTTACGTTGTGGTAGCTGAAAGTATTTTTCTCTATGAAGATATAAAAACTGCAGGAATTATTAACCCTATGGTGGCCATTGTAAGCCAGGTTCTTGCCATTATCATTATTGCAGCTGCCTATATTGTGTTAAAGGAGGAACCGGAAAAAAGTTCTTTTAGGGCAGTGGCAAATAACAGATCTAAAAAAATCAAATAACTACCTGTGAAAAAAGTCTACTAAAAACTTAAAGATTTTTTAAACATTCATTTTCTATGAATAAAAAAGGAAGCCTGATCATCGGCTTCCTTTTTTATTCATAAGGTAATTTCCCTTGTTTTATTATTTCTTTATTATGATACATTATGGTATCTGCCCGTTTAAACACATCCTGAAGCTCCTCATCTTTTTCTTCATCAAAGACGGAAAAGCCTGCAGCAACAGAGATAATCTTTTCTGCAGTATGAGATTTTTTTTCTTCTTCCTTCAGCTTCCTATATAACTCCTTCAGTAATTTTTCTGCATTCAAAAGATCTTTTCCTGTAAGAATGGCAACAAATTCGTCTCCTCCTATTCTAAAAATAGGACTATGTTTAAAGGTGGTACAAATCAGCTTACAGTTTTTCACAATATAGGAATCCCCGGCTTCATGACCGAATTTATCATTTATCATCTTTAAATTATTTAAATCAAACATCACAATACCAAACTGAGCAAAACCGTTTTCTATATTATGATTAATTTTTCGTACTTCTTCTGCATAGGCAGCCTTACTTTTTACTCCCGTTAAAGGATCAGTATAGGCCATATCACTGATTCTGTCCATATAAACTCTAAGGCAATCCACAGTCTGCTGCATACTGTTTGCCAAAATCCCTACCTCATCTTTTGACTTAGCCTCCAAAGTTACCTGAAGATTTCCTGCTGCAATCTGCTTTGAGGCCTTAGTTAATTCCTTTAGTGGTCCCACAATTCCTTGGCTTACCAGTAAAGAAATTAAAAGACAAAATACAGAAACTAAAGTTACTCCCATAACGGTACTATGCATCAGTGCCACTTTTTCCGCATCAATCTCCTCTACCGGTGCAGATACCATTAGATACATATCTGCCTCCAAATCAGTAAAGGTTGCCTTCCAGGTTCTTTCCTCATGAGGATAAGAAAACAATATACTTTGTCCCTCTTCTCTTCTCTGCCTAATAGTAAAACGATCCCATCCTGCCACATTTTCAATGGGAAATTCTCTTTCCTCTCCAAAAGCATGATAGATCATCTCATGATTAGAATTAACTAATGCTGCATGACCACTTTCATATACTTTAATACTATCCACAATTTCCATCAGGCTTGTCATATGGATATCCATTCCTGCTACACCAATAAGACTATGCTTAACATAGATGGGGGTCACGTAAGTCATAACCAGCCCTTCCGATATGCCATTATAGTAGGGACCAATCCAAGATGGTTTACCCTGTGTTGTGGGTTTAATATACCAATCCAGGTTAACTTCACTGTCTACTGCTGTAAGATTAGTAACCTTCTGTTCTAAAAAGCTCCCCCCGACATCTTTTTTGGCATAAAACAACCCCATGTCTGCCGGAGAAATTTCCGGATTAAAATGAATGTAGGCAGCCACAGCGCCCTCTGCACTTTCTGCAGTGGCAAGCACAATAGGACGAAGATCCTCTAAATACTCACTACATGATTCTTTTGAGGACAGCATTTGAATCGTATTTAATTTCTGTACTGTATTATAAGATAATATTTTTACGGATTGCTCAATACTATAAAAAATATGATCAATCTTTCTTCCCTCTTCGTGGCATATCAGGTTCATAATTTGGGCAGAGCTTTTATCTGAGGAGGACTCTAAAAATAAAATACTGTTTCCTCCTATGACAAAACTGCAAAGTATAATTACTGCTAAAATCAGAACCAGAATCTTCGTCTGAATAGATTTCATCCCATACTCCTATTTTGTTATTCTATTTTAGGTCAGCTTCCCATTCTTTATCGTAAATGGAATTCACTCTGCCTTTTTCAAATAACAGTACCGGTATATTCCTCTAAGAATACTTTTTCTTTTTTCTTCTTCTTTTCCTGCTTCTTCTCTTTTTTCTTTGCCTTTTTTTCTTTTTTCTTTTCTTTCTCTTTCTTCTTTTCCTGCTTCTTCTCTT
>JAFXGR010000138.1 GCA_017520155.1 Lachnospiraceae bacterium | reverse complement strand
TCTAAATAACTATACCATTCACATAGAATATTTTTCTGAGAGTGAAGTTCAAAAAACGTAGGCGTAGCGGGCTACGCTGAGGATTTTTGAATCTTTGCTATCAGGAAAATAGGCATGTGATATGGTATAGTTAATTTAAAATCGTTGCACTAGGAAAGGTGTAATGGTATGGTATCGATTAAAGATGTGGCCAGACATGCGGGGGTTGCAATTTCCACAGTTTCCAAGGTGCTGAATAATTATCCGAATATCAGTGAGGCAACAAGAAAAAAAGTATATCAAGCAGTAGAGGAATTAAACTTTGTCCCTAATTCTGTGGCTGCTGCACTTTCTTCTAAGCAGGCAGGAAGGGTAGCATTGATGATTGACTTAAATGTAAAAACTCAGGCCATAGATGAGATGGCTATGCGCTATATATCCGGAGCAATTACAAGAGCTATGGAATTGAATTTAGATGTGATTACCTTATTTGTTTTTATGTTTCAGGAAAAAACGACAGATGAATTAATTCGTTATTTAAAATCACAAAGTATTACGGGAATTATCATATACGGACTTGCAGAAGATCATGAACTTTTGCAGGAATTGGTAAAAAGAGAAGAGTTTAAATGTGTTGTAGTAGATGGGAATAATGTTTCAGAGAATACTTCTTCAGTAACTATTGATCATAAAAAAGCTCAGTATGAAGTGGCAGAAACTTTACTGAAAGATACGGATATTGGAAAAATATTATACATTAGCGGAGATGAGTATAGTTATGTAACAAAAACCCGTATGGAGGGAATGAAAGTTCTGGCAGAAGAGAAAAAATATGAGCTTACAAGTATTTATGCCAATTTTTCAGAAAGCAAAGCAAAGAAAATTGTTTTAGAACAAGGAAAAAATTTTGACGCTATTGTTTGTGCCTCTGATTTAATGGCTATAGGAGCGAAAAATGCATTGTTAGAGCTGGGAGTGGAACGTCCCATTTGCGGATTTGACGGAATTTCCTTAATGCAGTATTACGGAAAGGGAATTTATAGTATTTCCCAGAATTTTTCTGACATATCAGCCAAAGCCATGGATGAACTTCATCTGCTGATGAATGGAAACGGTGGGCGTATGGTAGAAGTAGAATATAAGTTAATTCAAAATTAATTTCTTTTTTTGCTCCTTGAAGAAAACGTTTTCTTATGTTACTATTTTTATAAGAGATGGAAACAGAAGGAAGGAGACAAAGGGATGAGAAGAAGTGGTATATTGTTGCCCATTTCCAGTCTTTGGTCAAGATATGGAATTGGTTCGTTCTCAAAAGAGGCCTATGAATTTATAGATTTTCTAAAGGGAGCAAAGCAGAAGTTATGGCAGATCCTGCCCTTAGGTCCTACGGGTTATGGTGATTCTCCCTATCAATCTTTTTCTACCTTTGCAGGCAATCCTTATTTTATAGATTTAGAACAGCTTTTGCAGGAAGGACTGCTGACTAAGGAAGAATGTAAAGTTTTAGAGCAAAACGACGGAGAAATTAATTACGCAGATTTATATGAGAAGAAGCTTCCCCTCCTAAGAATGGCATACAAAAGAAAAAAAGAAAAAGAAGAACCGGAGATTAAGGAATTCGAGAAAGAAAACAGCTTTTGGATTAGGGAGTATGCACTTTATATGGCAGTGAAAGATCACTTTCAGGGAAAAAGCTGGATTTATTGGGATGAAGATATTAAGCTGAGAAAAAAAGAAGCTCTTGATTTTTATAGAAGAGAGCTTGAAGAAGAAATAAATGCTTATATTTTTCAGCAATATTATTTTCATATACAATGGAAAAAGGTGAAAGAATATGCTAATGAGCAGGGAATTAAGATTATTGGAGATATTCCTATTTATGTTTCCTTAGACAGTGCCGATGCCTGGTCTAATCCGGAGTTATTTTTTCTGGATGAAAAAAATATTCCAAAAGCAGTATCGGGCTGTCCACCGGATGCTTTTTCGCCCACCGGTCAGCTTTGGGGAAATCCTTTATATGATTGGCAGTATCATAAAAAAAACGGCTACAGCTGGTGGATTGAGAGAATGAAAAAATCTTTTCAGTTATATGATATTGTAAGGATTGATCATTTTCGTGGGTTTGATGAATATTATTCCATTCCTTATGGTAGTGATACTGCGATAGAGGGACAATGGGAAAAAGGGCCGGGAATCGAATTTTTTAAATGTTTAAAGGAGGCCTTGGGAGAAAAGGAGATTATCGCAGAGGATCTGGGCTTTCTTACGGAAACGGTAATTGGGTTGGTAGAGGAAAGCGGATATCCGGGGATGAAGGTTTTACAGTTTGCCTTTGATTCAAGGGAAGAAAGTAACTATTTTCCTCATCATTATGAAAAGAATCAGGTGGTTTATACAGGAACACATGATAATGATACAACCAGGCATTGGTTTGAAAGCTTATCTATGGAAGACCGTAACATGGCAAAAGAGTATATGCGGTTAAAAGAAGGAGAAGAGGTGTGTGAGGTAATGATTACCACTGCCTTTTCCAGTGTGGCCGATACCTGTATTATTCCCATGCAGGATTACTTGAATTTGGGAGAAGAGGCACGAATGAATCAACCTTCTACTATTGGCGGAAATTGGACCTGGAGAATGACAGGAAAAGAAAATTTAGAAGAACTTTCACAACGGATAAGTAGATTAGTAAGTTTGTATGAACGATAGGAAAAGCTGCTGCATTATTTTGCAGCAGTTTTTTTGTCCTATAGAAAAGTTTTTCCTATATCTATACCATAACAAATGCTTTGTAAGTATTACAGCACCATACGGCTTAAATTAGAATTATGATATTGGGGATCATAGGTTACCTCTTTCTCAAACCAGGAGGGAACAGGAAAAGAGCGGGCTTTTTCTTCGCTGTCAAATTCCACTTCTGCAATAATAAGAGAAGGGAAAGGAGAGTCGAAAATATCTAATTCAATAGTATAGCTTAGATAAGGGATAAGGTATCTTTTTTTACAAATAATATTACCGTCTGCTTTAGAAAGCAGATGTTCATAAGAGGACTTAGTAAGAGGAAGATTATATTCCTCTCTTGAAAGCATTCCTTTTCCCTTATAAGTAAGATAGTAGGTATCATTTTCTCTGCGAACACGAACTACAGGTTCTGTACTGAGATATCCCTGCTCCAGAATAAGATATGGATAAGAAGACAAATCAGGTAATTCTTTAACAGTAAATTTACGTTCGATTTCCATAAAGACTCCTTTCTAAGAAATATGATTATCGTAAAGAAATTTGCTAAAATACTGATCCCAAAGTAAATCAGCAGACTGATCTGCAATAAAAGTGGAAAAAGAGGTACCGGTAGTAACAAAAAGACCGTGGCTGTCAAATTTAATAGTGGCCACAAAGGCTTTTAAGGAGTCTGCAAGATGGTGGTTATCTGAGTTTTCCAAAAGAGAAAGGGATTTTTCAGGAGGAAAAAGAAGTGTAATTTTTAGAAATGTAGGCACTTTTTTTCCCTTGATTAATTGAAATAAAATAGGTTTCATGGATTTCCATGTGGAATAGTGGTAAGGAAAAATTTCCGGATCTTCTAATTCTTCTTTAGTAAAGAAATCACGATTCATATGGCCGTCAATAACAAAATTGTTATAGCTTTTGATTTGAGCTTCTTCTAAAAGAAAACAATCAAAGAGATCAGAATTTAGTAATTGATTCATAAATAATTTAATATCTTTAATTTGCAGTGCATTCATGAAAATTCTCCTTTTTATTAAAACATATATTCTAAAAACAGTATGAAGGTAAGTATAAGTTAAGTCAAGGAAGAATAGATAAAAGTACTGTAAGATACTTTACGATAAAGAATAAAAATGTTATGATAAGTAGTAATTAATACTACATGTAAATTGGAGGATTGTATGAGTTATAAAATAGTAGTTGATAGTTGCTGTGAATTACCGGAAGAATTGAAGAATGATCCCAGATTTCAGATTATTCCCTTAGGACTTCAGGTAGGTGATTGGCATATTCAGGACGATGAAGATTTTAATCAGGCAGAATTTTTAGAGAAAGTTGCTTCCACACCGGAATGCCCCAAATCCTCCTGCCCCTCTCCGGAAAAATTTATGGAAAGTTATGAAACAGAGAAGGAGCATGTATATGTGGTTACCCTTACTTCAAAATTAAGCGGAAGCCATAATAGTGCAGTTTTAGGAAAGGCTTTAATGGAAGAAAACGGAGAAACAAAAAAGATTCATATTGTAGATTCCAAGTCTGCTTCGGTAGGTGAAACTCAGTTGGCATTAAAAGCCATGGAGTTGGAAGAAAGTGGGAAATATACCTTTGAAGAGATTGTAGAGAAGCTGGAAGAATTTCGAGATAAGATGATTACTTATTTTGTTTTGGATAACCTTGAATTTTTGAAGAAGAACGGAAGACTTACGGGACTTAAGGCCTTGGCAGCAACTACTTTAAATATTAAGCCTATTCTTAGAGCTGAGGATGGAGAAATTGTTCAGGCAGGACAGGGAGTAGGGGTAAAAAAAGCGCTTACCAAAATGGCAGAATTAGTGGCGGAAAAGATTGAAAAAACAGGTCATACTGTATTAATGATTTCTCATTGCAATAATAAAAAAAGAGCAGAGAGCGTAAGAGATATGATTCTGCAAAAAACCAATTTAATCAAAGAGGTAAAAATTCTGGATACAGCAGGTGTTTCCAGTTTATATGCGGCAGACGGCGGTGTTATTGTAACGGTATAGGTGATATACTAAGAAATGTCTTTAGTAAAAATATGGGAAACTAATGAGAATCAAGCAAATTAAAAAAAACTGTGATGAATGTTTATATTCATTACAGTTTTTTTATAAATTTATTTTGCCGGAGCCCCGGAAAATCCAAAGGATTTTCAAGGATGGATTTTCATAGCGATAAATATGGTAAAGAATTACAAAAATTTAATCTGTAAAGGTGAAAAAATCAAAAATCCAAGAAGTAATACCTGCAGACATAAAATGGCAGGCATACCGTATACAAAATACCAATGTCTTGTTTTGTGACGACAAATATACATTCCAAAGAGGCAGCCAATACTGCCTCCAAGGAGAGCTAAGGCAAAAAGAGTAGACTCAGGAATGCGATAAGCTCTTTTTTGGGATCTTCTTTTGTCAATGAACATGAAAAGAAAACCCATAAAATTTATAATAATAACATAAAGAAGCAATATCATAACTGTATTCATGAATATCTCCTGCTATGCCTTCTTTTCTGCTTCCTGAAGCTTCATGGCACGAACTTTACAGGACAACCCAAAGAGGTTGATAAAGCCTTCAGCATCATGGTGGTCATATAAATCTCCTGTAGTAAAGGAGGCAATACTTTCATTATATAAAGAATAAGGAGAAGAGGTTCCTGCTTTAATAATATTTCCTTTGTATAACTGGAATTTTACTTCACCGGTAACGTATTTCTGTGTAGATTCAATGAAAGCAACAACAGCCTCACGAAGAGGAGTAAACCATTTTCCTTCATAAACGATTTGAGCCAATTTGTTGGCCATATCCATTTTTACAGCATAAGTATCTCGATCTAAAATTAATTCTTCCAATTGCTGGTGTGCTTCGTAAAGAATGGTTCCCCCAGGGGTTTCGTATACACCACGTGACTTCATTCCAACCACACGGTTTTCTACAATATCTACAATACCGATTCCGTGTTTACCCCCTAATTCATTTAATGTACGGATAATATCGGAAACCTTCATTTCTTTTCCATTTACAGAGGTGGGAATACCTTTTTCAAAGGTCATGGTAACATATTCCCCCTGATCAGGAGCTTTTTGTGGTGTAGTTCCAAGAACCAGAAGATGATCAAAGTTAGGTTCTTCCAGGGGATCTTCCAGTTCCAGTCCCTCATGACTGATATGCCATAAATTACGGTCGCGGCTGTAGCTTGAGTTTGCGGAGAAGGGAAGATCGATGCCATGAGCCTGACAGTAAGCAATTTCATCTTCTCTAGACTGCATAGTCCAAAGGTCGCTTCTCCAGGCTGCAATGATTTTTAAATCAGGAGCCAAAGCTTTAATTCCCAGTTCAAAACGAATCTGATCGTTGCCTTTCCCCGTAGCACCGTGACAGATAGCGGTAGCATTTTCTTTACGAGCAATTTCTACTAAACGTTTTGCGATTACAGGACGTGCCATAGAGGTTCCTAAAAGATACTTATTTTCATAAACAGCATGAGCCTGAACACAGGGAATAATATATTCATCACAGAATTCATCTACTACATCTTCTATATACAATTTGCTGGCACCGCTTTTAAGAGCACGATCTTCCAGACCGTCTAACTCTTCCCCTTGACCACAGTCAATACAAACACAAATTACTTCATAATCAAAGTTTTCCTTTAACCAGGGGATAATGGCAGTTGTATCCAAGCCGCCGGAATAGGCCAGTATTACTTTTTCTTTCATGATTTCTTCCTCCACATATGATTTATCATTTTTTGGTTTGAGGCAGGTTTCACTTACCTCCGCTGAACTTACTATACACCCGTATCAAGGAAAAATCAAGTGAAAAAATATGCAAAAAAAATATAAATAAAGAATAAAAATGAATAAAATTGCATAAAAATAAATAAAAACTTGAATAATATGCAATAAAATTGTATAATGACGAAGATGATAGGAGAGGAAAAGATGAATGGTTACATAAATCGTAACAGTTCAGCCCATGACCAATCATTTACTGATTGGTCATGGACGAAAAGGTAAATGTTATTAAAGCGACACCCACCTTGCTGAAAGCAACTTTAAATGTGGGTGTCGCCTGTAACAGGAAGCCGTAGGCTGAACTGTT
>JAFXGR010000137.1 GCA_017520155.1 Lachnospiraceae bacterium | reverse complement strand
TTACAGAGGAAAGGGTAGAAAAACTGAAATATGAATTAAAAGAAACCTGTAAAACCATTAGTGAGGAGCTGGATGATTTAAAAGAAAAATATAAAGAAACAAACAAACTACGAGAAGAAAAACAGGAAATTTTAGATGATCTGAAAAGAGATAAAAAGCATTATAGAAAGGAATTGAAGACAGTAAGACATAAACTGCAGCAGCAATTATCCGATGTATATGGCAAAAGTATTAAGGTAGACATTTTTGCAGATTTATTTGACATAAAGGAAGAGGAATGGAGAAATGCTGTAGAGGGAAGGTTGGGAAGAATGAAATAAAAGAAGAAAGGACAATTGGAACAATTAAAGCAGGAAGAAGAAAAAGAAGAAAATGCCAGATATGGTTCCAGGATGCAGTACCTTCGTGAATTTCCTATGCGTGATTTTGCAGGAGTGGAAAAAGAGAATACGGTTTATGATCAGCGATTAGAAGAATGTAGAAAAGATTTTGAACCTAAGTATAAAGAAGAATTTGAACAGCAGTACCGCTTAGTTTACCAAATGCTGAGAGAAAATGTAATTGCCACCATTCACAGTGAGATTAAAGCGGCAAAACGTCATCGGCGTGAAATCAATGATATGTTAAGAAAAATCAGTTTTTCAGACAGTGTATATCAGATTGATATTCAGGCAGCAGAAGATGAAAATTAACAGTTTTATGAAATGCTGACAGCAGAAGAGCTGGATATGAAGGTATTGCATATAGAAGAAATGGAAGGGCAGATTAGTTTTGGAGAAGATAAATTTTACCAAAAATATGAGCCTCAGATTCGACGACTGACAGAGAAATTTATGCCTCCAAAAGATTCAGATCAAAGTGTAAGAGATAACTTTAAAAAGAATATGGAAAAATATGCAGACTATCGAACCTATCTGAATTTTAGAATGTATGAAAGAACAGAAAATAAAAATGGAGAAATTAAAAGGAATTATGTAGATGATATGGCAGGTCTGGATTCCGGAGGAGAAGGACAAAACCCTAAATATGTTGCACTTTTAGCAGGTTTTGCCATGCTATATATGCAGCAGAGTAATCGTGATTCTAAAATATGTCTTGTACTTTTGGATGAGGCTTTTTCCAAAATGGACAAAGAACGAAGTGAAGTTTGTCTTCATTATGCAAGACAGTTAGGACTTCAGATGATCGTATGTGTTCCCGATTAACGATTACAGTCTTTAATCCGTAATGTAGATTCTGTACATGCATTTCGAAGATTCCAAAATCGTATTTCGATGATTCGTATTGATAAGGGAGATTATTTTAATTTGGTGCAAGGAAACATAGAGAAAGAAAATATGGAGAAAGAAAAGGAAAGAGAATGAAAAATCATTTAGGTAAGGAAACAAGCCCCTATTTGTTGCAGCATGCCACGAATCCGGTAGACTGGTACCCCTGGTGTGAGGAAGCTTTTGAAAAAGCAAAAAGAGAAGACAAGCCAATTTTTTTAAGTATAGGGTACAGTACTTGTCATTGGTGTCATGTGATGGCTCATGAAAGTTTTGAGGATGAAAGAATAGCAGAAATACTAAATCAATCTTTTATCTCCATAAAAGTAGATAAGGAAGAACGCCCTGACATTGACAGCATTTATATGTCTGCATGCCAGGCTATGACAGGAAGAGGCGGCTGGCCTACTACATTATTTCTTACACCGGAGCAAAAGCCTTTTTTTGCTGGAACTTACTTTCCTAAATATTCTGTACCGGGACATATGGGATTGGAGCAGTTACTTCTTGCTGTTAGTCAAAAATGGAAGAATGATAGAAATACATTATTAAAATCAGCAGATAGGGTATTATCATTTTTAGAAGACAATAATAAAAGAGAAGAAAAAGAAGAAAATTTGACAATTAATCTGGTAGAGTTAGCTATTTCTCATTATCAGGACAGCTTTGATGCTGTCTACGGTGGATTTGGCAGTGCGCCAAAGTTTCCTACACCTCATAATTTGCTCTTCTTACTGCGTTATTATGAAAAAAGTAAGAAGGAAGAGGTGTTGCATATGGTAGAAAAAACATTGCTTCAAATGTATCGAGGAGGAATGTTCGATCATATTGGTGGTGGATTTAGCAGATATTCCACAGATCGTTTTTATTTGGTGCCTCATTTCGAAAAGATGCTGTATGATAATGCTTTGTTGATTCTTTCTTATTGTAAAGCATATGAGGTAACAAACAATCCGCTTTATATGGATGTGGCAGAAAAAACAGCTTCCTTTGTGTTACGGGAAATGAAAAATGAGGAAGGGGGATTTTACAGCGCTCAGGATGCTGACAGTGAAGGGGTAGAAGGGAAATACTATGTATTTGAACCAAACGAAATATTGGAAATTTTAGGACCGGAAGAAGGGAAAAAATTTAATCAATATTTTGATATAACTGAGAAGGGAAATTTTGAAGGAAAAAGTATTCCCAATCTTCTTGGTAGTGAAATTGATGGTAGTTGGTGTAAGGAATCTCTTTCTGTACTATATGAATATCGTAAAAAACGATATTCTCTCCATCTGGATGATAAAGTATTAACTTCCTGGAATGCATTGATGATTGCAGGAATGTGTCATTTATACCGTGTTACAGGTAAAAAAGAATATCTGGAGGCAGCGAAAAATTCCCAGAGCTTTATTGAGAAATATTTAAGGGATAATCACACCTTATTTGTTAGTTATCGAGAAGGGAAATGTAGTGGAAAAGGGTATTTAGAAGATTATGCTAATGAAATTTTTGCCTTGCTGATGTTATATGAGGCTTCCCTGAATAAAAAATATTTGAAAGGAGCAGAAGAGTTTTGTGAAAGGGTAATAGATGATTTTTACGATACTTCCTGTGGAGGATTTTTCCTTTACGGAAAAGATAATGAGCAATTAATTCTAAGGCCTAAGGAAATTTACGATGGAGCTCTTCCCAGTGGTAATTCTGTTATGACATATAATTTAGTACGTCTCTTTCTTATCACAGGAAAAAAGAAATACGAAGTCTTGGCAAAAGAGCAGGTGAAATTTATAGGAAAGGAAGCAATAAAACATCCTATGGCTCATGCTATGTTTCTTTATGGATTCCTAGATGCCGGAGAAATGCCGGATAGAATTACGATGGTAGTAAAAGAACAAAAGGATGTGGAAGATTTGTCCTGCAGGATTCCTTTAAGTACAGTGATTTGTATGGAGGAGGAAGAATCTGCAGATTATCCACTCTTGAATCAGAAAACTACGTTTTATGTATGTAAGGGTAAGACCTGTCAGCCTCCATCTAATGAATTAAATATGGAGTAGATATTCTTTTATTAGAACAGCTTTTATCACAGCTCATGACGAATCAGTAAGTGATTGGTCATGGGCTGAACTATTATGATAAACACGTATTGATGAATAGAATTAGATTGACAATCGGAAAAGAATAAAACACAATGAAAATAAGGGATGATAATCATAAGGTAAAATAGAAAGGCGGGATAAATGAAATGGAAACTCAGTATGAATTTAAGAAGATGAAAAAAGCAAATATACAACAGTCTGCTTCCAAGATGAATAAAGCTATAGAGATAAATAAGGAGAAGGGCAATGCCTTTGGAATTAATGAAACATTATTAAAGCAAAGGGCAAAGCAGAGAGTTTTTGCAGAAGATAAGATCAATACAGAATATGTTTCCCAAGAGGAATTAAAAGATTACGTGGGGAAAAATGTTCCATTGCCAAGTTTTACACCACTTACTACAGAAGAGGAAAAGAGCCTGAAAAAAAGAAAGGCTGCAAAATATGGAGTGTATAAAAAGCAAAAAGAACGGTACATAAAACAATTAAATTCCTGGGGAGAAAATGAAGTAAAAAGAAAGCATGCCTATCGACAGGTATTACGAGTCAGGCGTCAGGGGGATGCTTATCCCCAAATCAAACCTGATGTTGACTCCATGACAGAGGCTTTTTTTTGGGAGGATGAACATAAGGAAAGAATTAAAAATCTGGGGATAGCAGAGACCAAGGCTTTGATGGAGCTGACAAAGTATTCGCAGTTGGAAAAGGCAAAGGATGGACTTAAGAATTATGTAGGTGATTATTATACTTATATGAATGAATATCTGAGAAACGGACAGAAATTTGAACTTTTATCGAAAAAAAGCCAAAAAAAACTACAGGAAAAAGATGGATTGGAGAAGTTTCGTCATGCTATCAATGCTTTTTCCATGCAGCAAATGTCTCATCAACTGGTAACCAGAAGATATGTGGGAATCAATACACTTCGTTTTATGTTTGGAACTAAGGATGAGAAGGAAGCACAGGATTTTATGAGACAATGGGTAAAAGAAAAAGAGAAAAAAGTATATATCGAGGAAAAGGGCTTTACCAGTACTGCTATGTATGTAAATCAGGGAAATGAAGAGTTTAAAAACAAAGTAGAAATTATTATGCTGGTGGAAAAAGGAACAAAAGCAATTTCCATTGCAGGAACAGATATTGAAAAGTATGATGAAGCAGAGCTTTTACTGGCTCCTGGAACAAAGTATGAACTGATTGATATCCGAGAAAATACCAAGGATAAGAAAAAACCAGTATGGAGGATTTATGTGAGAACAATCCCTCAGGAAAAAGAGGGAACTTTAGCTTAGTATAGTGCCCATGTTAAAGAAAATGGTGATAGGAAGAGGAAGGAAGAAAATGGAGATATTAATATATTCATTAAAAAAGGAACAGGCAATAGCGTTGGAGGGCTTTGTTCTTCCCGGAGTATTGGAACTTCCAGATAGTGAAAAATTCTGGTATTTTCTAGCGGTAGATGAAATTAGGACTCCTATGGGAATGACAGTGGTAGCTCCCTATAAAGAGGAGGCAGAGCTCCTTAGTATTGGTATTTCGGAAAAATTTATAAAAAAAGGTGTAGCGACAGAGCTGATAAGCTATACTTTGGAAAAGTTGAGAGAAGCAAAGATTTCCGGAATTCGGGTAACCTATACTAGGTCTCCCTTTTGGGGACAGGGGATGGAACGGTTACTGGAAAGAAATGGATTTTATTTAGAAGAAGAAAACAATACCTTTGTAGGTACATTGGAGGAATTGAACCAGCATCCTCATTTAAAGGAAGATGTTGACTATCCACAAATTCGAGCCTTATCTTCTCTTTCTGATGGAGAAATGAGAACATTGGAGTTGATGGTTAGCAAAAAAGAATTGTTTGATCCCCAGGTACTGAAAGAATGTGATGTTGAATGTAGTTTTCTTTGGAAAGAAGAGGAAATCGAAGCACTCTTTCTTTTGAGTGATTTGACAGAGGGAAAACTTACGAATCTGTATACCTGGCTTGGTAGTAATAGCCATAAAAAATTACTTGGTTTGATGAAGAAATCCTTAAAGAAAGCATTATCCTGTTATCCAAAAGAAACGGAAGTAATTTTTACCTGTATGGGAACAGCGGCAGAAAAAATGGTATCTTATTTTTTGCCCTCAGTAAAACCAAGAACCGTACTGCGTTCTTACTATCATGGAGTAATGGAAGAAGAGTCTTATTCTCTTTCGGATATGGAAATAGAAGAACAGTCAGCTCCAAAAGAAGCACCAGATGAAAGGAGAAGAGCTTATTGGGAAGATATGAAGCCACAGCCGGCAACCGATGAAGAATTTTGGTGTAAGAATTGTATTTTCCGAAAAGAGGAGAATCTTCTTTCTTGTGAAAAATATAGGGATAAACCGGGAAATGTTGTTTATGGTGGTGAATGTCCTTATTTTGCAGAAAGGGATTTAAAATGAAAAATAGAGATAATACGTTAAAGGCAATAGAAAAATTTATTGATGTAGTGGAGGCTCTTAGGGGAGAAAACGGATGTCCCTGGGATAAGGCTCAGACCCATGGAAGCCTTCGTATGGAACTGATTGAAGAAGCTTATGAGGCAGCAGAGGCTATGATGGCCTATGAAGAGAAAAAGGAAGCGGATAATTTACAGGAAGAATTAGGGGATATTTTGCTACATGTAATCATGCATGGTGTCATAGCGCAGGAAGAAAATATTTTTACAATTGAAGATATTGTTACAGAAATTACCAATAAAATGATTCATAGACATCCCCATGTCTTTTCTAAGGAAGAATGGGAGCAACAGGAAGTAAAGAAAACTTGGGAGCAGTTAAAGGCTGAGGAAGCAGGACATGATAGAAACAAGGTGCGTCCCCTTCAAGGAATTCCCAAATCCTTACCCGCATTACTGCGAATGTGTAAGATTCTAAAAAAAGCAGATACCGTGTATGAAAAGAAAATATTACGGGAGGAATCCATAGAACAGATTGCTCTTTTGGGAGAATGTTTAAAACACAGCAGGAATAAAACACAGCAGGAAAAAGTGATGACTACTATTCTTGAACATCTGTGTAATGTGGCATGGCAGGATAATATAAATCTTGAAGAGCTTTTAATGAATCAGGCGGAAAAAGTTATTGAAGGGCTAGAGCAACGGTTTTAAATTAACTATACCATATCACATGCCCATTTTCCTGATAGCAAAGATTCAAAAATCCTCAGCGTAGCCCGCTACGCCTACGTTTTTTGAACTTCACTCTCAGAAAAATATTCTATGTGAATGGTATA
>JAFXGR010000136.1 GCA_017520155.1 Lachnospiraceae bacterium | reverse complement strand
AACAGTTCAGCCTACGGCTTCCTGTTACAGGCGACACCCACATTTAAAGTTGCTTTCAGCAAGGTGGGTGTCGCTTTAATAACATTTACCTTTTCGTCCATGACCAATCAGTAAATGATTGGTCATGGGCTGAACTGTTACTTAATTCTCCTTTTATTTTTTCCTGCTTTATTGCAATTCTGTTTTTGTATGTTATAATATAAGATTGAAAATATATAATACACAAGAAAGAAGGTCGGATTACTATGAGTAGTAACGAACAAAAAACAGGTGGATGGCGCACCAACAAATGGATCAGGGCAGCAATTCCTGCACTTTTACTGCACTGCAGTATCGGTACCGTATATTGCTGGTCTATCTTCAGCCAGGAAATTGCAGACTACATCGGCTTTTCGAAAGGGGCTACAGAATGGGCATTTAGCTTTGCTATTTTCTTCTTAGGTATGTCTGCAGCATTTTTAGGAAACGTAGTGGAAAAGGATATTCACAAATCCTCACTTATTGCTACCATTTGCTTTGCCGTAGGTATGGCCGGAACCGGCTATTTTATCTATCTGGGCGGTAAAACTCCGGGAAGTATGGTTTCTTTACTTGGTATCTATCTTTGCTACGGTTTAATTATGGGAATCGGTCTTGGTACCGGCTACCTCTCTCCCGTAAAAACCTTAATGCTTTGGTTCAGTGATCAGAAAGGTCTTGCCACAGGTCTTGCTGTAGCAGGCTTCGGTGCTGCAAAAGCCATTGCCAGTCCTATCATGAAATCCATGCTGGAAAATTTGGGAGATGGCGGTATCTACAAAATGTTCTGGATTCTTGCAGTGGTTTACTTTGTTATGATGTTTATCGGTCACTTATTGCTGAAGAAACCGGAAGGCTGGCATGAGCCTCAGGGTAAATCTGAAAAACAGAGCATTATGTCTGTGTTAAAGACAAGAAAATTGACCAACTACATTGGTATCTGGTTAATGTTCTACTTAAACATTACCTGTGGTCTTGCCTTAATCTCTCAGGAAAAAATGATTGTAAAATGTATTGGTCTTGCAGGCTCCATTGGTATTATTTCCACTGTATCTGCTATCTTTAATGCCGGAGGTCGTTTAGGCTTTTCTGCATGGGCCGATAAAATGAAGGACAGAAATACCGTTTACAAGATGATCTTTATTATTTCTATCGTACTGACCGGTGTTGTTATTATAACCGGCGGTATTAAAAACGGAGCTAATAGCGGTTTCTTAGCTTTCCTCGTATTAGCTCTCATTATGATGGTAAACGCAGGCTACGGCGGAGGCTTCTCCAACGTTCCTACCTTGCTCTCTGACCACTACGGCATGGGAAGCATCTCCACCATTCATGGTATTACCTTATCTGCTTGGGCTTTTGCCGGTTTAACCGGAAACCAGATGGCAGCCTGGATTGTAAGTCACTTTGGAGAAGAAGTTGAAGTTGCAGGTAATATGGTAAATCCTGTTGGTTATCAGATGGTACTTTACGTAACTATTGTACTGTACATTATCTCTTTAGCACTTTCCATGTTCTTCGTACAGCCCTCTGAGGCCGGCGAAAAATGTGACGGACATTAAGTACTCCTTATGATTACCAAATAATTAGTTTATGAAATAATCATTTTGAGCTTTCCATAGTAAAAAACACCTTTGATGAAATCGATGCCTTTTAACATTCGACTTTCTATCAAAGGTGTTTTTCTTCTTTGGTAACGTTATTATTTCCAGCTCCTGTAAATATCTGTGTTTATCCTGAAGCCAATGCAGTAATCCACATTTTCTTCATTAAATTCCATCCCTCTTTACTGAGAATCTCTTCTTCCTATTCAGTAATTGCATACCACTTATTTATTGCTTTACTGATGGACTTGCTTTTACAGTATTTTATATTAACCTATCCTTATTTTGTTTATTATATAAAAATCTTCGTACTTCCATAATCTTATCTTCGCCTTCGTCATCTATAACCACATACCAGATAACATAATTTTTTACATAGATTCGATAATATGGATATTTTCTTCCTCTGATAGAATGATATGCTTCAAAAGATTCTGCAACCGGTAATCTTTCCAAGATTGCATTTTCCACTGCATCAAGCAATTCATTTGCAGCTTGTTGATTATGTAATTCTTCTACAATATAAACAACTTTTTGTTCTAAATCTTCATAAAACAAAGGTAAATATCGCAGTTTATACTTCGTATCAGCCATTTACCCTCCTTCGAAGATTTGCAAATACTTCTTCATGGGTAAATCTTCTGTTATCTTCTATCGCCGCCTTATCTGCTTCATCAAGTAATAATTCTGCTCCATCAGTTAATTTGGAATATGCTTCCAAACTTAATACCACCATTGTACCATAACCATTTTTAGTTAAAAATACCGGTTCTCCACCACCAACAGCTTTTTCTATATCTGGAAATTTATTTCTTAAATCTGAAACTGGTCTAATCTGTATCATAATACCACTCCTTATCATAATTTTATCAAAACTTTATCTATATTGATATTATACTAAGTAGTGTATTCTCTTTCAAGATTTTTATTCCAACTTTTCTGTTAGGTCTTTTTCAAATCTTTCTCCCCAAAAATATATCAAATACCAATCCATAATAGTCCTATCTTTATGCGCTCAATTCCCTAACCATACCATTGGTTCTAATATCAGTAACAATTTTTTGAAGCACTTCATCAAAATATTCCACCTCATTTGGATTGACCCAGGATATCCCAAGCAACGAACCATCTTCGGCTCCATGATGATATTTTTTTGTCGCATCATATAATGCTTTTAAATCAAGACATATTTGCTTTTTAGTAAGATTTGAACTATTAGTTCTTATAGTATTCATATACATAGATCCAATATGTTCTGGATCAAATTTGGCCTTTTGACTAAATTGAAAGAAGCATGCTTCTATCAATGGTCTCATCAACATCACTTTTTTCCTTAAATTTGACATAGAATCAATTGGAATCGACAAATAAAGTGTCGTAAGTTTTTTAAAGTCAAAATATCTGTGTTTATCCTGAAGCCAATGCAGTAATCCATTTTCTTCATTTAATTCCATCCCTCTTTACTGAGAATCTCGATCATTGTATCAATTTCTAATATAATTTTACAATTTCTAAAAAAATACAGTAACCTTACTATTAGAAATGTGATGGACATTCAATTATGATATTTTAGTTAATTGACGAATAGTACAATGCTATGAAGCTCATGGATTCAAGTACTTACTAATCTTCATATAATTATTTAATGCAACTTCACCTGAGCAAAACATGCTTTGAAAATCTAAGATATATTCAATATTCATAGTTTGAATTTTAGGAAACAGATGTTTTAGTAATTGCAAAATATTTTTTTGCTCAATACTGAGATTATAGCTGTTCTCAATTTTAACCATCGCTAATTCAAGCATAACAGCAGAAATATCTGGTAAATAACCATTCTGTAAAATCTCTATTCCTAGATTTCTGTAACAGTATACAGGATCCTCATATTCGTGTGTTATATCAACATGTGCTAATCCATTCTTTCGATATATTTCCTGAAAAATATCAACTACAATTGTAACGGACTTATCAAATACTTTATTGTCTATAAATGATAAATTTTCCATTCTATTTACACCTCACACTTCCATTCCACTTCCGTTTTTTTCATCTACAACTCACTTTTTATTACTCTTTAAACTTTTTACTTTTGTATTCTCAATTTTTCGTGTAAGCTAAATATTGCTGTAAATATGAGAAAAAGCAAAACAAATAAAATAACAATTCCAAAAATCTTATACCACACACTCATCTTTATTGTAAGTAAAAGCCAAAATATTAATACATAATAGATTCCCTCTAAAAGAAAACAAAGAAATAGTATTTTTAATTTATAAGCCTTTACGTAATTTATGGACATGAAAGTCTGAATACTTCCTATGAAACACATAATAATCCAAAACACCTTACTAAAGCTTCCATTAAAGTTAATCAGGTATTCTGCGCTTTCAATTAATAATCCTTCTATGCTACCTATAACAAGAAAAATTCCAAAAAATAATCCACGTATATATAACATCGTTAACAACTCATCTTTCTTTAGTAATATTAGATTTTATTCGTTCTTTTCCATACTCAATTATTTCTCGTTTTTCTTCTTCCGTTAGATTTATCATTTTATCTTTTCCTATTTTTTACAGAGAATAATTAATATTAGCTGATATAATAGTAACCTTATGGCCACAATACTAATTAAAACTTACATCTTCCTTCCAAATATCCTATCGAAAAAAACTTCTTCCCAGAATTTTCAACTATAAAATTGGCTATTCTTCCCTTCTCATTTTCTCCCCATAATCTATTGGTAGTCTTTGCCTTAGTTCTTCCCGTTAAAAAGAAATCTCCATCTAAAGAATAGTAAATACATTTTGAATTTTCCAAATTACAAAACACATTGCCATGGAACGCTTTAGTAATCCCATGATCCTCGTCTCTAATTCCCACAGCTACAATTTTACCTATATCCCAGTGTTCATCCTTTTCCACTGTTTCACAAAAGAAAAGTATCTTAGGTTGGTAATCAGAGGTTACTTCTATGGACTGTGTAACAATCCGATAACTTTGTGTTTGATTGGGAAGAAGATTTTCAAAAGAAACAGTTTCTTCTTTTGCCATTACTTCCATTAATGAGGCATAATTCATTTTTCTGCTTATATCGTAACACTCGCTGATATCAACCTCTTCTGAAGTTTTTTCAGTATATTTTATAGCTTGCAATTTATATTTTTCATTATATCCTATATATCCAATACAACCTAATATTATAATTAAAAATACTATTTTTTTCTTAAATATTGTTTTAATTTTTTTATTATTCATATTCCCCATTTCAAATGAAAAAATGTCTTCATCCCCTCCATAACTTTATCGTTTTTTTAATATATTTACTATCTTTTACGTAATTTTTTTACAGATTGTGGTTGTATCGGTTGATATGTAATAAGTGGACATACTGTATTTGCATCCTCCTTAGCTGCCCTTATCGCAATTTTTTCCATTATTTTCTTCCTTAGTTTTCTTTCTTCATCTGTTTCCCCCCTCTTCCATAGTAAATTGATACAACTAAATCATAGTATATTTCCCCACAACTTTTGCTTTTCAGGCGAAATCTATGTATATCAGGGCGAAATTAATAGAGAGAGATAAAACAACCCTTCATTCAGCTATTTTCTCTCCCTCTGGTTTATGATTTATTAACTTTTCTCTTACAGATATAGTATAAGTTTTACCTCAAATATCTCATTTTTATCCTCTATCTCCATGGAACCATGATACCGTTCCATTACACTTTTTACGTTTTGAAGTCCCAAGCCATACTCTTCTCCTCCTCTTTTTAAGGAAATGTATTTATCCCCTTTTTTGATCGGATGATATCTATAGCTATTTTTTATCCAGATAAACAGTAATCCCTTCTCATATTCTATAAATATCCATAACCATTTCTTATCTGAAACCTGGGCAGCCTGAATCCCATTTTCTATTAAATTACCTATGATAATATTAAAATCAAAGATATCAATTTTTAATTCCTTTGGAACATTCATTTTGTACTCTACTAGATTCAACTTCTCTTCTGCTTGTTTCAGTAAATAATTTAATAAGCTATCTATTTCCCGATTTCCACTCTTACTATACTCCAATGGGTTTTCTATAAATATTTGCATACTTTGTATATATTCTGTAATTTTCTCTTTATTCTGACCTTCTGCCAGTATCAGAATCTCTCCCAAATGATGTTTTAAATCATGATATAGCCCTCTGATTCTTTCTTGTGACTGACTGAATACCTTTAACTGATTACTGTAACTTTCAGCTCTTCTTTCCAGTAAATTTCTTTCTTCTAATTGCATGTAAGCATCTGCTAAAGCATCATACAAATAGAAAATCAATAAATTAATTAATAGTAAACTGACACTAATATAAATTAAAGCTACCCGATTATTTAGATTACTAATAACCAAAGATATCAGCAATGCTATACTTATACTTGGAACAAATATGATTCTTTCCCAATGCAAAGGAATACATTTCTTTCTTCTCTTTTTTATTAAATATTTTTCTATTATAATTTCACTAATTCCAATGAAAAATACAGTTACAACAGGGGTTATCTCTTTGTACTCTTCTCTATAAACATATTGATTGAAAGAAAAGGCAGACAAAACATCACAAATAGCATTTATCCCATAAACTAATATTATTACCAATATTTTTGTCTTTTTATTGTCTTCATATAATGATGCAATAAAATAAAATAATAGAAGATTACAGACAAGATTAATTAAAGCTGATGAAAAAATAGTATGTACCGTTCCCAACAACACTACTGAAAGTACATAAACAATTTTTTCCTTACCTCTATTTTGAAAAGAAAAACCAAAAAATATTGTCATAAATCTCTTTACAAAATAAAATCTAACTAGGGTAATACTATAATTTATCAGTAAATCTAGCATCTTATTTCATCTTCTCCCACTTATATTTAGCAATTTGTTGCCTTACTGATTTTCGATTTCCTTGGCTAATATATAATTTCTCCTCATCCTGCATCACCATATATTCATAAGTGCACTCCTTCACATAATCTAAGTTTACAATGATAGACTGATGAATTTGTATAAAATTGTAGGGTAATCTAGGCATAATTTCCTTCAACTTGCCATTGAAAATAATTTTTTCGATTTTAGTTACTATCGTAATTTTTTTGTTATCACTATAAAAATAAATAATCTTATTACAACATACTTGATAAAAGTTCCCTTTAATTTGATAATCAAAAATCATTTTTTTTCTTTGTCGCTGTTTAATCGTTCTTAGTAACACATCTTCTATTTTTTCTTCTGTAAGAGGCTTCAACAAAAAATCCATAGGCTGTAGTTTAAAAAGACTCATTGCATAACTACTATCTGAAGAAATATAAATAATATCCGTCTCCAAATTTTCCAACTCATCTCGAATAAAAATACCTACTTTGATGCCATCCATGGAAACTAAATTAATATCTAAAAAAATAATATCCAGACTGTTCTTTTGCTTCAAATATTCACATAGTTTTTCTCCACTATACCAAACATCAATATCAAATTGAAAGCCATGTTCATCACCAAATTTATAAATAATGTTTTCTAAATTTGCACAGGTTCCTTTTTCATCATCACAAATTCCAATCCGATACATTTTACTCCTTTTATCCTATCCCTTCTATTAACACTCAAATAGGAGAAAAAGGAATTTATTCACCAATATGAAAGCAAATAAATTCCTTTTTATTTTGTTAAATCTTATATTTCAAACTTGTAACTATCTAATCTCTCACTTAAAATGTAAATTTATCTGCAAAGTAAGCATCTAAATCTGCAATCTTAACTCTTTCCTGCTCCATGGAATCACGGAAACGAACCGTTACACTTTCATCTGTTTCAGATTCAAAGTCATAAGTAATACAGAAAGGAGTTCCGATTTCATCCTGACGTCGATATCTCTTTCCAATATTTCCTCTGTCATCAAATTCACAGTTGTATTTCTTGCTTAACTGAGTAAAGATCTTTTCTGCACCTTCATTTAATTTCTTAGATAAAGGTAATACGCCGATCTTAACCGGTGCAAGAGCAGGATGGAAACGAAGTACGGTACGTACATCGCCTTCTCCAATTTCCTCTTCATCGTAGGCTGCACAAAGGAAGGCAAGCACTACTCGGTCTGCTCCAAGGGAGGGCTCTACTACATAAGGTACGTAACGAATTCCCTTCTGATCATCAAAGTAGGTAAGATCCTGTCCGGAAACATTCTGATGCTGTGTTAAGTCATAATCTGTTCTGTCTGCGATTCCCCACAGCTCTCCCCAACCAAAGGGGAATAAGAATTCAATATCGGTAGTGGCCTTTGAGTAGAAGGATAATTCTTCTGCATCATGGTCTCTTACTCTCATTTCCTCATCTTTAATTCCCAAAGTCTTTAACCAGTCAATACAGAACTGCTTCCAGTAAGCAAACCATTCTAAGTCGGTATCCGGCTCACAGAAGAATTCCAGCTCCATCTGTTCAAATTCTCTTGTTCTGAAGGTAAAGTTACCGGGGGTAATTTCATTACGGAAGGATTTTCCGATCTGTCCAATTCCAAAGGGAATTTTCTTACGGGAAGTTCTTTGTACATTTTTAAAGTTAACAAAGATTCCCTGTGCAGTTTCCGGTCTTAAATATACCGTATTCTTTGCATCCTCTGTAACCCCCTGGAAGGTTTTAAACATCAGGTTAAACTGACGAATATCGGTAAAGTTATGTTTTCCACAGGTAGGACAAGGTACGTTATTATCATCAATAAAGGCCTTCATCTGTTCCTGTGTCCATCCGTCAATACTGCTTTCTAAGGTAATTCCATGCTCAGCAGCATAATCTTCAATAATTTTATCTGCACGGAAACGTTCATGACATTCCTTACAGTCCATCAAGGGATCAGAAAAACCACCTAAGTGTCCACTGGCAACCCATGTCTGGGGATTCATTAAAATAGCACAGTCTACACCTACGTTATAGGGATTTTCCATAACAAACTTCTGCCACCATGCTTTTTTTACATTATTTTTTAATTCTACACCAAGATTTCCATAATCCCAGGTATTTGCCAGACCTCCATAGATCTCGGAGCCGGGATATACAAAACCTCTGGATTTTGCCAATGCTACAATCTTTTCCATTGTCTTTTCCATTTTTATTCTCCTCCTGTTTCAGTGCATATTCGCATCCAATAATTATAGCGAATAAAGAATAATAATTCAACAATTATGGTATAAATTTCTAAAGTTTAGTTTTTTCAACACAAGTCTTGAACATAGTTTCTGCTATTTTAACATAATATACGTTAAAATCTGATGTTTCTTATTCCCTGTTCTCCTCCAGGAGGAAAAATCAGTGGTATGGAATGTACAATGATCTTCATCATCAATATTCTCTTTTTTTACCCCTACCTTTTGTAAGGAAAGAGAAATTGCCCTTCCCATATCCAGCATATATTTTCCCTCCTCTTTCTTTTTCTGAAAGAATATCTCACACTCACTATCAGAAAAGCAGTCTTTAAAAGCTTCCCATACATCTTCTCCCACTTCATAACAGCAAACATGATTATAGGGTCCTATGGCACAAAGAATATGCTCCGGATTACAGCCATATTCCTCTACCATCCTTTTTACGGTTTTTGCAGTAATACATTTTGCTGTTCCTACCCAGCCGCTGTGCGCAACTGCCACCACTTTTTTCAGCGGTTCAAGAAAAACTACCGGAACACAATCTGCTGTATGAACACTGAGAAGCAGTCCTTTTTGGTCTGTAACCAATGCATCAGCATAATGGTCATCTAATGGTCTGCTGACACCATAGCCTGCCTCCTCTTCTTTTACTGCTTTCACCTTATCCGTATGATGCTGATTTGCCATAATCATCTTCTCCGGGTCATGATTAAGCTCCTTACCAAGAAGGGTAAATCTTTCTTTATTCCATTCTCCGCAAAGTCCGCTGGTATAGCCGGCTTCAGCAATTTTCGTACTGCAAATTAGTTCAAACTGTCTAAGCAAATCTGTTTTCATCCCAAATAACTCCCTTCAACAATGAAAATTATCTCTACTTATTTTTCTTATCCATCCCTTTATCTTTCTTAGATTTTTTCCTCTTTTTCTCTTTTTCTTTGTGACAATGAAACTATATCTTTGGTCTGTAAATAATTTTATGAACGGTATACACCGTTACGAAAGCATTTCCATCTGTTTTCTCTATAAAATTCATAAGACTTTTGTATTCCTGCTTATCTACAATAGTAATAATTTCCCGTTTTGGCTGCAGACCATAGGCTCCGTATGCTTCATAGATTGTTGCCCCGCTGTGCAGTGTATGCAAAATAAAGTTTCGTATTTCTTCCTCTTTATCAGAAACAATACATACTCTCTTTTTATTATCAAAGCCAAAGATAAAGTGATCCAAAACTATTCCGTTTAAATAGGTACCAAGAACACTGAGAATCACGGTTTTTCCGTCATATACCAATGCTGAGGATAAAGCAACCGCCATTCCCGCAATAGCCATGGAATTTCCCAAATCCATATGGAAATATTTATTCATTAGCTTTGCAATAATATCCAATCCTCCGGAAGAAGCATTTCGGTTAAATAATATGGCAAGACCAACACTTACGGTAAATAAATAGCAAATCATATCCAGGAAAGGATCTTGGGTAAGAGAAGTATGATTAGGAAAAATTTTTTCTAATATTCCAATTAGCAGAGGAAGTAAAACGGAGGTATATACTGTTTTCCCTCCAAACTCTCTCCCCACTAATAAAAACCCCAGGATTAAAAGTCCTACGTTAAAAATCATAGTAATTACCGAAATGGGTAAGGAAATAAAATTTCCTACCACAATGGAAAAACCGGAAATACTGCCAACTGCCAGGTGGCTTGGCATTAAAAAGAAAAACACTGCTGCTGCAACAATTGCCGTTGCCAAAGTAATCATTAAAAACTCTTTTATTATTTTTACTTGTTTTTTCATCTCTACTGCTCCTGACTTTATCTAGTATGACTGACGCTAATTATTCCGGCTCTGCAAATATAAACTTCTATTACCTCTTCTTATTAAGCAATGGGAAAATCCATTGACAAACAACAAAGTTATGATAGAATCAAGTGTCAAAACAAATGATTTAATTTGCTATAGAACACCAGAATTTATTTCTGTTTATTCTCTTACTTAGGAGGAAATAATGAAAAATAACGATTTTACCAGTGGTGCTATTTTACCAAAACTTCTTAAATTTATGATTCCTGTTTTATTTTCCATGTTTCTGCAGGCTCTCTATGGTGCTGTAGACTTACTGATCGTGGGTCAGTTTGCCTCTACTGCAGATGTTGCGGCAGTTTCCACAGGTTCTCAAATTATTACAACTTTGACCAATCTTATTGTCAGCTTTTCTATGGGAATTACGGTTACCGTTGCTCAAAGAATCGGGCAGAAACGCCCCCAGGAAGCCTCCTTTACTATTGGAACAGGGATCGTTATTTTTTCCATTATGGGAATTATCTTAACCTTGATTAGCCTTGTAGGCGCTCCCTTTCTTACCCAAATTATGCAGGCTCCCCCAGAGGCCTTTTCTCTTACGGTGGGCTATATCCGAATTTGCGGCGGCGGATTTCTGATTATTGCCGCATACAATTTACTGGGAAGTATTTTCAGAGGATTGGGAGATTCCAAGACTCCTTTAATTGCTGTAGGCATTGCCTGTGTATTTAATATCCTGGGAGATCTTCTTTTTGTGGCTGTTTTTCACTTAGGTGCTTTAGGTACTGCTCTTGCCACGGTTATGGCTCAGATGTTAAGTGTGATTATTTCCTTTTTCATGATACGTAAAACCAAGCTTCCCTTTGAATTTTCTAAAGAAGCCATTAAATTAAAGAAAACCTTTGCTGCTGTTATTATACGAATCGGAACTCCTGTAGCCATTCAGGATTTCTTAGTGGGTATTTCCTTTTTGGTGCTGCTTTCTATTGTCAATCAGCTGGGAGTTACTGCTTCTGCCGGTGTAGGTGTTGCCCAAAAAGTATGTACCTTTATCATGCTGGTTCCCTTATCTTTTATGCAGTCAATGACTGCATTTGTGGCCCAAAACTATGGAGCAGGCTTATTCCACCGCGCACAACAGGCATTAAAAACCAGCATCGGCATTTCCTTCTTCTTTGGTGTTGTTATGTTTTTAATCACTTATTTTCGCGGAAATCTCCTTGCCGCCATCTTCTCTCAAGATGCTGAAACCATTATTGCTTCCTGGGAGTATTTAAAAGCTTATGCCGTTGATTGTCTGTTTACTTGTTTCCTTTTTTGTTTTATGGGGTATTTCAACGGTATAGAAAAAACAAAATTTGTCATGCTGCAGGGGCTTTGCGGAGCCTTCCTCATTAGAATTCCTGTTGCCTTTTTAATGAGAAATCTAGGGAACAACTCTCTCTTTCTTATTGGAATGTCCATCCCTTGTTCCACCATCCTGCAAATTGCCATGTGTTTTGTTGCTTATTTCTACTTCACCAAAAACACAAAAAACATACAAGAAAACTTTAATAAATAGTTCTACTTTGTCAAAATTTCTTCGGAGGTTAATGCCCATTCTCCCAGGATTTCTTCACTCCATTTTGTTAAGTCTTCCAGGTGAATGGCTCTTCCTCCGTAACTTACAATTCCATGCTTTTCTGCCAGCTCTTCGCTATATTGATCTAGAGGGTATACCTGATCCAGTCGTGGAGAGCCTCCCACATACTGACATACCAGAGGTAATATTCCCGTACCCTCTTCCTTGATACAAACTCCTTCTTCTTGTACTAAAAGTCTCACCCATGCCATTCCCTCCAGCATATTTAAAGGATCTTTTTGGGTAGAAACATAATTTCCCAAGGAATAATAACATAATGCCCGAGAACCTTGTTCCCCTTCTACCCATTCCACCGGCTGAAGTACATGCGGATGTGTACCAATAATCAGGTCTGCGCCCGCTTCTGTCATTTGTCTAGCAAATGTTCTCTGATACTCTGAAGGTACTATAGCATATTCTGTACCCCAGTGAGGAAAAACTATGGTAAAATCAGCCTCTTGTTCTGCTCTTTTTATTTCTTCCGTAACCTGGGAATGCAGCTTGGTAAAGTCTATCCGTCCGCTTTCCAAATCCCAATGACACAGCATATTTAAATGTCCCTGTATACTTTTTGGTAGAACTTCCGTATTAGGGCTATAGGTGTAATTTAATATAGCTACTTTAATTCCTTCTACTTCCAGAATGGGAATTTCAGCTTCAAAACCACTGTCCTTATCAATTCCTGCCATCAATATCCCTTCTTGTTTTTCCCAAAAATCTACACAGTTTACTAAGCCCTCTATTCCCTTATCTGCTGCATGATTGGTTGCATGAAGTACTACATTAAACCCTGCTTTTTTTATAGCCTCTCCAACCTCCGTGGGAGAATTAAAAAGAGGATAACCGGAAAATCCCAAATGATTTCCCCCTAATATGGTTTCCTGATTAATGACCTTAATATGAGAAAGGGCAAGATATTCTTCTATCCCTTTAAACAGACAATCATAATTATAGCTTCCGTCCTCCTGCTCTCCCGTGGCTACAATTCCCATGTGCAGCAAATTATCTCCTACAGCCATCAGCTGAAGCTCATATTCTTCAAAAACAGGTTCCTTAGCATTCTCCTCTTCTTGTATCCCTTCATTTGCTGTACTCTCTTCTTCCGGACCTTCTTCCATAATTACTGCCGCCTCTGCCGGACTTTCCTGTTGTACTTTTTTACCGCATCCTGCTAAAAGTGTAAGGGATAAAATAATGATAGCCCCTTTTATTCTCTTTCTCATTCTTTTGTTCCTTTCTCTTTATCCGTTGTTACTAGTATGACTCACGCTAATCTATTACATTTCTTACGCCTATAATTCTATCGTAATCCGCATTCTGTACAATAACCCCTTTTCGTGAATTTGCGGAATGGATAATCTGTCCGTTTCCTATATAAATCCCCACGTGAGTACAGCTTTTTCCTCCGTTGGAGCTGTAGCAGATAATATCTCCCGGCTGAATTTCCTCATACGCTATACTTCTTCCTGCTGAGGTATATTGTCCTTGAGGTGTACGACTTATACTATATCCAAAGTCTGCATAAATAAAACAAGTGAATCCGGAACAATCAGTTCCTCCTGCCAGGGATCGTCCTCCGGGCACATATTTATTTCCTTCATACTGCATTGCATGGGAAATAATCTTATTTCTGATCTGTCCAACCTCTTCTCCCAAGCTTTCTGTTACGGGAGCACTTTCTTGCATAGAATCACTTGCTTGTACAGGAGTAACTTCTATGGGAAGTTCCTGCTTTTCTTCTTCATCGCTTTCCTTAGTACTTTCTTCCAGTTTTCTTCTTTTTTCTAAGGCTTCCTTTTCCTGTCTTTTTTCTTCCTCAATTTCTTCTAAGGTGCGGGCGTATAAAAATTCTTCTGTTAAGGTAACGTAGGCAGAAGAAACGAATCCCTTCTCTTCCTGTGAATACTGAATCTGAACCCAATCTCCTATATCCTCCAGAAGCTTTACTTTTTCATTCTGGGTTATTACTCCTACTCTTTTACTTTCTGTTGTGGGTTCACTCCTTACATTTAAATAATCTGCATTTACCAGAGCATAACAGATAATATAGCGATCCATAACCTGTGCCGCTTCTTCTCCTCTCAAAAAGTATTCTGCCTTAATATACCCCTTTACATTCCCCGATACAATCTTATACCAATCCTTCTTTTCCCCTGCTGTTTCCAGAATTTCCGCTACAGAACCGTCATAGATTCTGCCCACAATTTCTCCCTCTGTGGAGGGTATATTACGAACATTTACATAATCATCTACGTTACAAAAGGCAAAATTATCATATTCACCGCCACTTTCCTCTTGGTCTAAAGAAAGATGACGATTCTTTT
>JAFXGR010000010.1 GCA_017520155.1 Lachnospiraceae bacterium | reverse complement strand
GCTCCTCTTGTCGAGGTTACTTTATCCACTCGCTTAGTACCCTGTATTTCTACAACGCACCGAGTTTAGCTACACGGCTCACTGGCAATTACCGTGACCGGACTTACACCGGCAAGTGTGGTCCAGCTTCGCTGGACACACAACCACAAAAAAGAGACCGGAAAATCCGGTCTCTTTTCTTCCTTTATGAATGATAAGTTATTATTACTTACAAATTAGTCGTAAAGGTTAGGAGCGATGTTGTCATCGTTCATGTTGTCTGTATTGTACCAGTAACCATCCATAGGAAGGTCAGCTACTGTTTCACCGTTACAGATTGCTGTTAATGTGTAGATACATTCATAACCCTGCATTAAAGGAGACTGTGTTACAGAACCGATTAACTGTCTGGCAACGATAGCTTCTTTCTGAGGTGTACCAGCGTCAAAACCAACACCGATGATACCCTGTGTAGGATCAGCATTTAATTTGTTTAATGTAGCGTTAGCTGTAAGAACACCTTCGATAGTTGTCTGGTTAGAACCAAAGATAGCGATTGTATCTTCTTTAGACATAATTTTGTTAGCTTCTGTAGCTGCTAAATCTACAGTTGTCTGAGCAGGAACACCAACTTCGATGATAACTTCTGCGCCATCTGCAACAGCACCTTCTGCTGCGTTTACGTAGAATTCGTTACCTTCTACTGCAACTTTTTTACCAGCTGCTGTACAAAGTTCGATCATTTTGTTGATAAATCCAAGACCACGCTGCTGAATGTTAAGAGCTGTAGCATCCTGGTTAACTTCACCAATTCTTACAGGAGCATCAGCTGTTGCAGCTGCGATCTGAGCTTCAATTACAGGGAACATATTTTCTGCTGCACAAGCACCAGCTGCAACGTTGTCAGTTGCTACTGTAGCGTATACAGATCCTTCAGGAGCATCAGCAACACCTGTATCGAAACATACTACAGGGATACCTTTTTCTAATGCTACTGCAAGAGAGTCAAGTACGGAACTTGTATCACAAGCTGCTAAACCGATTCCATCGGGAGCTGCTTCGATAGCTGCATCAAGCATCTGAACCTGGTCAGCGATATCAGATTCATTTGCAGGTCCGTTACAGTTAGCTGTAACACCTAATTCTGCACATGCCTGATCAATACCTTTAACAGCTGCCTGCCAGTATGTAGACTGGAAGGATTTTACAAGGATTTCAAAGTGATAACCATTATCGGCTGCTGCTTCTCCAGCAGGAGCTTCAGCTGCTGCATCTTCTGCAGGTGCAGCTTCTTCTGTTGCGGGTGTAGCAGCTTCTTCTGTTGCGCCGCCACATGCTACCATGGACAATGCCATTACTGTACTAAGTACGATAGCTAAGATTCTCTTTTTCATTTTTCTTTTCCTCCTTATGGAATTTAATCTATATGAAGCCTTATGGCTGCATATCACAATTTCTTAATTTCTTCTGAGGTTTTCTAAGCTTTTTCTAAAGCTTGAGATGTATTATACTACACTTTTCTCTTTTTGACAACATCAATTAATACTGCACCGATCAAAATTAAACCGGTAATAATCTGCTGCCAGTTTGCCTGTAAACCAATGAAAGGTAAACCTACCTTCATTAAACAGATTACGATAACTCCCAGGAAGGTACCAATAATACTTCCCACACCACCGGATGCAGATACACCACCTACAATAGCACCTCCGATAGCATCCATTTCAAATCCTGCTCCTGATCCGGGATAAATGGTAACATAAGTTCCGGAATAAGCAATAGCTGCCAAGCCTGCAAAGAATCCACAAATGGTATAAGCAAAAATATGATAGAATTTTACATTTACACCGGCTAATCTTGTAGCTTCCTTGTTACTTCCGATAGCAATAGTATAACGTCCTACTTTTGTATGCTTTAATACAAAGTTCATCACTAATACTAAAACAAGAATTAAAATAATACCTACAGGAAGGATCTTACCGTTGCTGTTAATACGGAAAATACTTCTGAACCATCCGTCACTTGACAAAGCAGAAGGCCAGGAAATACCAAAACCACCACTAAGCAAGGAACCGATACCACGATTAATCATACAGGTACAAAGGGTTGCCAGGAAAGGAGGAAGCTCCATCACTGCCACTAAAAATCCGTTTAATACACCAAATATTGTACCCATGATTACACAGGCAATCAACCCTACTGCCACCGGCATTTCCTGATGGACAATCAAATAACCGCCAAACAAAGCGTAACTGATTAAACCGGTACCAATGGATAAGTCTACTCCTCCGGTAATCAGAGGGAAGGTAACTCCAATTGCCATTAAGGCTACATAATAGGAACTATCCAATAAACTTACAAAGGTTGTATAAGTTCTAAAGGTAGGACTGAGAAGACTGAAGACTACTACCATTACAAGGATAATGCCTACTACAATGGCCTCACGTCCTTTTAATTTACTAAGAGCTTTTTTATTTGCCATCTTCTTTACTCCTCCTAATTAATTTCTCTGGTTGCCAGATTCATAATGTTTTCCTGGGTTGCTTCTTCAATTCCGATTTCCCCTGTTTTCTTACCTTCACACATAACCACAATACGGTCACTCATACGTAAGATTTCTGTCATTTCAGAGGAAATCATAATAATGGATTTTCCTTCAGAAGCCAGCTTATTCATCAGCTTATAAATCTCGTTCTTTGCTCCTACGTCAATACCTCTTGTAGGTTCATCAAAAATTAAGATTTCACAATCTCTGGTAAGCCATTTTGCAATAACTACTTTCTGCTGATTTCCACCGGAAAGGTTTACCACCAGCTGATCTACACCGGGAGTTTTGGTGGCCAACGCATCTACATACTCCTGTGCAACCTCTTCCTCTTTCTTCTTATCAATAAAGAGACCCTTCATAAACTTATGCATGGTTGCCATAGTCGTATTTTCCGCTACTGTTTTTTGTACTACAATACCATAACGTTTTCTATCCTCTGAAAGATAGCCAATACCTGCCTTTACCGCATCTTCCGGACTGTTAATGGTTACCTTCTGTCCATTAATATAAATATCTCCGCTTTCCTTAGGGTCTGCTCCAAATAAAGCTCTGGCAGTTTCTGTACGTCCTGCACCCATTAAACCGGAGAAACCAAGAATCTCTCCCTTTCTTAATTCAAAGCTTACATCCTGAACCATTTTTCCTGCATTCAAATGTTCTACCTTAAGAACTACCGGTGCATCTTTAGGTACTGCACTTACCGTTTTGGGATCTTCATAAATTACACGACCTACCATCATGTTAATGATATCTTCCTTGGTACATTCATTAGTAATTAAGGTTCCCACATAAGTTCCGTCACGCATTACGGTAACACGGTCTGTAATCACCTTAATTTCATCCATACGGTGAGAAATGTAAACCATGGCAATATCTTTTTTCTTTAAGTCTCTGATAATCTTAAACATTTCTTCGATTTCAGCCTCTGTTAACGCTGCAGAAGGTTCATCGAAGATAATTACTTTTGCATCAAAGGAAACTGCTTTTGCGATTTCACACATCTGCTGTTTTCCAACAGTCAGTTTTGACATGGTCTCTGTAGGATCAATATCTACATTTAATCTGTCAAACAGCTTCTTTGCTTCTTCATTCATCTTTTTATCGTCGATTTTAATTCCGTTTTTAAATTCTCTTCCGATAAAAAGATTCTGCGCTACAGTCAAATGACCTAACATATTCAACTCCTGATGCACAATAACAATTCCCGCATCCTGAGCTTCTCTTGTATTTTTAAATTCTACTTCTTTTCCTTCATATGTAATGGTTCCGGAATCTTTTTTATAAATACCGGTTAACACCTTCATTAAGGTAGATTTTCCTGCACCGTTTTCTCCCATCAATGCAAGAACTTCACCTTTTCTAACCTCCAAATCTACATGATCCAGTGCATGAACACCAGGGAAAGATTTGTCGATTCCTTTCATTGTTAAAATAACATCACCCATATTCTTACCCGTCCTTTCTATGTACTATCACTAATTCTTTCTACGTCTTGCAGATACGTCTGCATAAACAGCGGCAATTACAATAAGACCTGTAATAATAAACTGATAGTCCTTTGAAAAACCAAGTGCAAGAATTCCCTGCTGTAACAGTGAAATAATCAAAGTACCGATTACAGTACCCGCAATAGATGCCAATCCACCTGCCATGGAAGTACCTCCCATTATGCAACAGGCAATGGCTTCATTATTATACTGATCACCATATCCGGGCTGAACTGTTGTATAAGCCCCTACATAAAAGATAGCAGCAATACCAACTAAGATTCCACAGATAACATAAGCAAGCATGGTCCATTTTTTTACATCTACACCGGATAATCTTACAGCTTCAGAATTACTTCCCAAGCAAAGGATATATCTTCCGGCTTTTGTTTTATTGAGAATAATGGCACAAACAACAGCTGCTGCAATAAAAATAATAAACCCTGTAGGAATGCTTCCAAATTTAACCAGGTTACGATACCATCCTGCCGGATCAGATGACTGAGGCCAGCTTACAGACTGTGTCTTGGTAAATACTGCCGCAATACCCTTTGCCATATTCATGGATGCCATGGAAACAATAAAGGGAGGTATTTTAACAAATGCCACCAGATATCCATTCCAGCAACCAAACAACAAACCTACAACAACACATAATACTAAGGCCAATCCCATGGGCACTCCATGGTTAAAGAAACTATACCCTGAAATCAAGGCACAGCAGAACATTACCGGACCAATGGAAAAATCAATTCCTCCGGTTGCAATAACAAAGGTTACTCCAAGTGCTAAAAAGCCAAGGAAATAAACATAGTTAAAAATGTTCATGATACGGGATACGGTAAAGAAAGATCCACCGGTTAACGCTCCAAAAGCCAGATACATCAAAAGCATTACACCAACCAGGATAATTCTGTTAAATCCCACTTTTTTTACAAATGCATTTTGTTTAAATTTTTCCACCTTTATTCTACCTCCATGGTTTTTTACATAAAAAAAGGCGAACCAAATATATCTAAAATATGATCATTTTATTTATTCTTACTTCCATGATGCATTTTTTACATATATCACCTGTCCGACCTTAAATTATTATGAATATTATATAACTATCTTATTTTTCAGTCAATATAAGCACGGTTTATTTTCATACTTTTCAATTATATCCGCCTAATTTGCAGTACAAATTTTTACTTCCCTGTCTTTTGTGAAATATTTGTGTTTTTTTTAAATTCATATTTCTTTTGCCTACTTTTTATTGTAAAATAACCTTCATCTTATACTGCAACAGGCAGTTACTATTCAGGAGGTCAATATGAAATATTCATTAAAAGTACTTACACCCTTATTTCTCTTACTTTTACTTTCTCTTATGGGCTGTTCTTCCAAAAAAGACGTTGTTTCTTGTCCATTTACGGAAATAACCTGGGAAAGCAGTCTGGAAGATGTTCAGGCTCTGGAAGGTGAACCCACAGAATCTTATCCTTCCAGCTATAAAGGTATCACTTACGTTTATCCAAAGCAGTACGACGGTATGGATGGTTCTATTAAGTATATGTTCGATGATCAGAACAAACTAAAAAGTATGGCTTGGGTTTATCTTCCCACTTCAGCTGAAGATCTGGAAAATGTATACGAAGATCTTGTTTCCCGTACAACCAAATGGTATGGGGATAGTGGATTTGATTCTGATTTGGTTACTGCCAAGGGAGAAGTTTGGTATTTAGAAGGAGGCAACGTACTTATCGGTGTTATGTCTACCGGAATAAACGAAGCAATCCAATACCAATATTTCCATCCGGAAGTTTCCAGTGAAAAACCACAAAACCGCTCAAATAATCTAAAGTCCATTTTTGAAAATATCTTTTCATGATAATCAGGTTAATGGAACCCATTTTTACAGTATATAAAAATAAGTCGGGAATCGGGCAGATTCCCGACTTATTTTAAGTCTTTTATAACGATTCAGGCTTTCCTTTTCGCTATAATCTGTCTCTTATTTGTACATAGGACCATATGTAGCACAAGCTCTGTAATCTGCACCTTCTTTATCCATTCCAAAAGCATTCCATGCAGCAGGTCTGAAAATATCCTGTTCCGGTACGTTATGCATACAAACCGGAATTCTCATAATAGAGCACATCGTAATTAAGTCTGCACCAATATGACCATAGGAGATTGCTCCGTGGTTAGCTCCCCAGTTATTCATCACTTCATAAGCTGTTTTGAAAGGAGAACCTTCTTTTCCATCACATCTTGGAGCAAACCATGTACAAGGCCATGTATAGTCTGTACGTTTCCATAATGCATCAGATACCTCTGTAGGAAGCCCTACTGTCCAACCTTCAGCAATCTGAAGAACAGGTCCGATTCCTTTTACCAGATTTAAACGAATCATTGTTGCAGGCATAGTTGCTGTTGTTTCAAATCTGGAAGAATATCCGCCTCCACGGAAGTATCCGTTATCAGCAGGGTTCCAGGTGGTAGCTGCCATAATTGCATCCTGATCTTCTTTTGTTACTTCATACCAAGGCTTCATTACTGCATTTCCGTCAGCATCCTTTGCTTCTGCATTAGCATCCAGACAGCAAGCTCCGGAGTTGATTAAGTGAATAACACCGTTAGCTTCCTTTGCCACGCCTTCTACATCATATCCTGTTACTCTCTTAATTGCATCAGAACTCCAATAAGTACGAACGTCTGCAAACATCTGAGCTCTGTTTGTTAACAGTTTCATAAACAGCATACCCATACCGTTTAATACATCATTTTCTGTAGCAAGGATATAAGGTTCTCTTGCTCCATTCCAGTCGAAGGAAGTATTCAGAATAGCTTCTGCAAAGTCTCCGTTAGGATAGAAGTCTGTCCACTGTCTCTGTCCCTGGAATCCGGCAGCAATAGCGTTATGACCAACTGCTTCTTCTTCACATCCTTCAGGAAGTGTTTTGCATCCATTCATCATTTCCTGAATGATTACTGCCATTTTTACTACAAACTCAAACTGTTCTTCTTTTACTTCATCACTGTTTTTAACGAAATCAGGGTTCTTATCAAAACCGATTACACATTTTTCTTTTGCCCAAGCAAGTGCTTTCTTATATTCAGCTTCATCATAAATTCCTTCTGTCATACGACGGATAATTTCTACCTCGTCAACAGATTCTACTCTTAAACCAAAGTAGCTTTCCATAAAGTCGGAATCAATAATAGATCCGCCAATACCCATACAGATAGAACCGATCTGTAAGTAAGATTTTCCTCTCATGGTAGCAACTGCTACAGCTGCACGGGCAAATCTTAATAATTTTTCTTCTACATCAGCAGGAATTGTAGTATCATCCAAATCCTGTACTTCATGTCCGTAAATACCAAAAGCAGGAAGTCCCTTCTGTGCATGTGTTGCTAATACGGAAGCAAGGTAAACTGCACCGGGTCTTTCTGTTCCGTTGAATCCCCATACTGCTTTAATTGTTGTAGGATCCATATCCATGGTTTCAGAACCATAACACCAACAAGGAGTAACGGTAAGAGTAATGGCAACACCTTCTCTTCTAAACTTTTCTTCACAGGCTGCTGCTTCTGCCACACGACCAATGGTAGTATCCGCAATTATAACCTTTACCGGTTCTCCGTTAGAATATTTTAAGTTTTCTTCAATGAGTTTTTTTGCACGCTGTGCCATTCCCATTGTCTGATCTTCTAAACCTTCACGTACTTTTAACGGTCCTCTTCGTCCATCGATTGTAGGTCTGATACCAATTACCGGATATCCTCCGATTAATCTGCTCTCTGCCATAATTAATCCTCCTTTAACTATCTTTACTCTTTTTCGCCCATTGCGATAATTGTATGTTTTTAATTATAATGTTTGTGAAACCAAAACAAAAGTGTTATACTAAAAAAAAACTGTACAATATTCACTTTTTTGTCATATTTTCTGTTTTTTTATTTTCCCCATCCTCTATGGAGAATTTTATTTTTATTGTTCTAAAACTTTCATTATATTTACCATTAAGACAAAAAAGAACAGAAAGGATTCCATTTATGAAATACATAGACTATCAAGAACGTCTCCCTCAGGGAACCTTTAATTTTCCTATTGCTTTTTATCATCAGACTCCTCACAGTCCTCGTTATGAAATGCAATATCACTGGCATACTCACTATGAACTGATTCGTATTATTTCCGGTACTTTTCATCTAAATTTAGAGAAAACAACTAAGGTATACCATCCCGGAGATGTAATTTTTATTTCCAGCGGAATGTTTCACGGAGGCACTCCTTATGACTGTGTTTATGAATGTATTGTTTTTGATTTACAGATTCTGTTAAAGGACAATCATGCCTGTTCTAAAATTATCCGGGATATTATTGATCAAAAAATCACAGTCCATACCTGGCTTTCTGAAAAAAGTAAAAAAATTCCCCTGATTATGGAAGATTTATGCCTTGCCCTTTCCGGCAAAAAAACAGGATATGAATTTATGGTACAAGGTTCACTTTATCATCTGCTGGGAACTATTATTAATGAGCATTTATATGAAAAGACAAGACAGGATAATGTTTCCGCTGAACGTCTGGCTTCCATCAAAAATGTACTTGTTTACATTTCCGATAATTACAGCAGTTCCATCAGTCTGGAAAATTTATCTAAGATTGCGGGTATGAATCCCAAATATTTCTGCCGCTACTTTCGCAGTATGACAGATCGCACCCCTATTGATTATCTCAATTATTATCGAATTGAGTGCGCCTGTGAGATGTTGTCCACTAAGGATATTACCATAAAAGAGGTGGCAATTTCCTGTGGCTTTAATGATGAAAGTTACTTTATTAAAACCTTCCATAAATATAAGGGAATTACCCCCAAGCAGTTTATGAAATCCAGCTTTTAGGAAGTTCCTGCCTTTTAGATTTTTATTTCATAAAAAAGGGGGGATATAACGGGATCTGATTTCTGTTAAAATACCGGCTTGTGTTGATATTTTAACAATTTCTCCTTTGGCTTCCTATTATGGGCTCCCCCTACATTTTAAGTGGCTTTCAGCCAGGTAGGTGTCATCTATATATTTTTACTTTTTCTTCCATGACCAACGAGTAAATGATCGGTCATGGGATGAACCGATACCCGATATTTTTCTTTTGTTGCCATTCCTCCGCGGATATGGCGTTCTGATTTATTGATATTTAAGATTTTTCTTGTTTCTGCAGCTAAAGCAGGGTTGATGAGCTCCAAGCGTTCGGTAGCATCTTTATGTGCCGTACTCTTACTAATTCCAAAATGCTTTGCCGCCTGTCTTACAGTGGCATTATTTTCAATAATATAGGCAGAGATCTGCAATACTCTCTCTTCAATGTAATCTTTCAAGGAAAACCTCTAAAAATGTTTTTTACAATATATGATTTTCCCGAAAAAATCAGAACAGATTAAAACTCCTCATTTTTTCAATTTGTTTTATCTCTAATCACTTCCACCAGCCTGCTTTTTTCTCTATCTTTGCAAACATAATCTAATGTGATAAACTTATTATAAAGTGTTAGGGCATTAGTACCGTTGCACTAGTATCATAAAATAATTTTTTTAAATAAAATAAAAAAGTACTTGCATTTTTGCTTAGATATGTTATTGTATATCTATAAATAGTAATGATTACTATTATTGATATAAATAAAAATTTTACTTAGAAGGAGAATACCAAAATGAATGAAAAAGCAATGTTTCAATTAACCTATGGATTATATGTACTGACAGCCGTAAAAGATGGCAAGCAGAGTGGTTGTATTATTAATACAGCAGGTCAGGTAACTAATAGTCCCAACCGAATTCAGATTGCAGTTAATAAAGCAAACTATACTCATGATATGATTATGGAAACAGGAAAATTCACTGTATCCATGATTAACCAAAAAGCAAATTTTGATCTTTTCAAGCGTTTTGGTTTTCAGTCAGGAAAAGATGTAGATAAATTTGAAGGCTTTGATGGTTTTGCCTTAGGGGAAAACGGAATCAATTATATTACCGAAGGATGTAACGGCTATATTTCTGCCAAAGTAGAACAGACCTTAGATCTTGGAACTCATACTTTATTCATTGCATTAGTTACTGATATGGATGTATTGAATGATGTTCCCAGTACCACTTATTCCTACTATCAGGAAAATATCAAGCCAAAGCCACAGGCAAATCAAAACAAGTCTGACAAAACCACCTGGGTATGTAAAGTATGCGGATATGTTTATGAAGGCGAGGAGCTTCCCGCAGATTATATCTGTCCGTTATGTAAGCATCCTGCTTCTGACTTTGAAAAACAATAGCTTTTATCATTGTTTAACGTAGCAGCCATTAAACTCTTATTTTCACAAGGTTATTTTATCCACTTCTATTTAGCTATACCTAAACTAAGAAAATACAGAGTATTTTGGAGCTTGTCTTGAATAGTCACGAATTACTCCTCACTTATGGAATAGCTCTTTTTAGTGCTTTTCTATAAGTGAGGATTTTTATAATATACTCTTCTCCTATAAAACTTTTATCATATTTTTCTGCTATCCATTTCCAAATAAGTAACAGTTCAGCCTCTTTCCCTTTCCTCTCAAAAGTGCTACAATTACTTTATATCTATTCTTAAAAATTATTCCGTAATTTTTGTAAACCTATTATTTATGAAAGACATCAGGAGGACACTATGTTTCGAAATAAAAATGACCGTCCCGTTGGTTTAAAAATTATTATTGTGGGATGCGGAAAAGTAGGTTCTACTTTAGTAGATCAGCTTTGCAGAGAAGGTCATGATATAACCATAATTGATACCAATATAAATAAAATACATGAATTAACAAATCTTTACGATATTATGGGTGTAGAGGGAAATGGAGCCAGTCCCGGCATCCAAAAAGATGCAGGTATTGATTCCACAGACCTGTTGATTGCCGTAACCGGTTCTGATGAATTAAATCTTTTATGCTGTACTGTTGCCCGAAGAGTAAGAAGATGCTCTACCATTGCCCGAGTACGTAATCCGGAATACAGCATGGAAGTGGATTATTTACGAGGGCAGCTGGGCCTTGCCATGATTATCAATCCGGAACTGGAGGCAGCTAAGGAAATCGCAAGAATTCTTTATCTTCCTACTGCACTGGAAGTCAGTCCCTTTGCCCATGGGCAGGCTGAGCTGGTTCAGTTTAAGGTCCCGGAAGGAAATATTTTAGACGGAATTACTTTGATGCAGCTTTCCTCTAAGGTACCTGCCAGAGTTTTAGTTTGTGCCATTGAACGAGATGGAGAAGTAGAAATTCCTACCGGTGCTTCCCAAATACAATCCGGTGATATTATTTCTTTTGTTGCTCAAAGAAGTACCATTAAGAACTTTCTCCAGCATATCTGTGTAAAAACAAAGCGAGTTAACAGTACTCTCATTATTGGAGGAGGTAAGTCCACCTATTATCTGGCTGAACAGCTGCTTCACATGGGTATTTCTGTAAAAATTATTGAAAAAGACAAGAAACGTTGTGAAGAATTAAGTACTCTTCTTCCCAAAGCCATTATTATTAATGGTGATGGTACAGATGAAGAGCTTCTGCGAGAAGAAGGAATTGAAACGGTAGAGTCCTTTGTTCCTCTTACCGGGCTAGATGAAGAAAACGTAATGCTTACTTTACACGCAAGACAGCTTTCAGAAACTAAAGTGATTACCAAGATTAACCGTTTGTCTTTTAAAAAAGTAATTTCATCCTTGGAACTTGGAAGTGTTATCTATCCCAGATTGATTATTTCTGAAGCTATCATTGCCTATGTAAGAGCTAAGAAAAACTCTATCGACAGTAATTTGGAAACCTTATACCATTTATTTGATTCCAGAGTAGAAGCCTTGGAATTTCGTATTGACAGATCCTCCAAAGCCACGGATATCCCCCTAATGGAATTAAAAATGAAAGATCAGGTTCTTATTGCTTTTATTAATCGAAGAGGACGAATTCTTCTTCCCACCGGTAACGACTGTATTCAGGTAGGAGACTCCGTTATGGTAGTTACCAAACATAGTGGCTTTGATGAAATAGAAGATATATTACGATAATGGAAATCGGCCATTAGTATAATTAAAAACCGTTGCATTAATCATTCAGCAACAATAAAGAGTGAAAGGATTGCCGAAAAAAGCATAGAATATTAATATGAATCTATCCATGATACGTTTTATTTTAGGCAGTATTTTAAAAATTCAATCTTTCTTTTTTCTTTTGCCTATTATTACTGCTATAATTTATAAGGAAAATACTTTACTTCCCTATCTTGGGATTGCCTTATTATGTCTTACCATTGGTATTATTACCACATTGAAAAAGCCAAAGGATTCTGTTTTTTATTTAAAGGAAGGCTGTGTAGCCACGGCTTTAAGCTGGATTCTTCTTAGTCTGGTAGGCTGCCTTCCCTTTTATCTCACTGGAGAGATTCCTAAGTTTGTTGATGCCTTCTTTGAAACTGTCTCCGGCTTTACCACTACCGGTTCCAGTATTCTATCAGATGTGGAGGCTCTTTCCTACAGCAATTTAATCTGGCGAAGCTTCACCCATTGGATTGGAGGTATGGGGGTATTAGTCTTTTTACTGGCTATTGTTCCTATGAGCGGCGGAAGCAATATTAATCTGATGAAGGCAGAAAGCCCCGGTCCCTCTGTAGGAAAGCTTGTTCCCAAAATTCGCTATACTGCCAGAATTCTTTATTTAATTTACTTAGGGATGACTTTAGCTATGTTCCTTTTTCTTTTAGTAGGACGTATGCCTGTTTTTGATGCCCTATGCACCACCTTTGGTACTGCAGGTACAGGAGGATTTGGAGTAAAAAACAGCAGTATGGCTGACTATTCTCCCTATATTATCTGGGTAACCGGAATCTTTATGATGCTTTTTGGTGTAAATTTTAATGCCTACTATCTGATTATTTTTCATCAGGTTAAAAAAGCCTTTAAGATGGAGGAAATACGCTGGTATTTTGGCCTGATTTTTGCTTCAACCCTATTAATTTTTATTAACTTATACAGAATAGGAATGGGAGGATTTGAAAGTTTAACCCATGCTTTTTTCCAAGTTGCTTCCATTATCACTACTTCAGGCTTTGCTACAACAGATTTTAACCTATGGCATGAAAGTAGCAAATCTATTCTTATTTTACTAATGTTTATTGGCGCCTGTGCAGGAAGTACCGGAGGAGGATTGAAGGTAAGCCGACTTTTAATTCTGTTAAAAACCATCCGAAAGGAAATCACTTCCTACATTCATCCTAAAAGTGTGAAAAAAATCAAAATGGATGAACGTCCTGTAGAACATGAGGTTGTTCGCTCCGCCAATGTATATTTTATTACTTATATTGTAATTTTTGCTTTATCTCTAATTTTAATTTCCTTTGATAATAAGGATTTTACCACAAATTTTACTGCTGTTGCTGCCACTTTTAATAATATCGGGCCGGGACTTGAGACTGTTGGTCCCACTGCTAATTTCAGTCATTTCAGCTCATTCTCAAAGCTGGTTCTTTGCTTCGACATGCTGGCCGGAAGATTGGAATTATTTCCCTTATTGATGTTATTTATTCCGGAGCTTTGGAAGGATACCATAAACCCCAAGAAAAAGCCTCCCCATTTAAAAACTAAAATTAATAGCTTTTACAAAAAATAGAATAAAAAAAGACCCTGCAAAAAGAAATACTCTTCTTCACAGGGTCTTTTATTTTTCATTTCATCAAAAAATTTCTTATTTACAGTTCACAGTTATTTACTGTTCTGGGGAAGGGAACTACATCACGAATATTTCCCATTCCGGTAAGATACATAATCATACGTTCAAAACCAAGTCCAAATCCGGCATGACGGGCAGAACCATATTTTCTAAGATCAAGATAGAAGCCGTAATCTTCTTTATTCAGCTTCATTTCATCCATTCTCTTTTCCAGAAGCTCTAAATCATCCTCTCTCTGACTTCCTCCGATGATTTCTCCGATACCGGGAACAAGACAATCCATAGCCGCCACTGTCTTACCATCTTCATTAAGCTTCATATAAAAGGCTTTAATATCCTTTGGATAATCTGTTACAAACACAGGACGTTTAAACTCTTTCTCTGTAAGATAGCGTTCATGCTCTGTCTGGAGATCACATCCCCAGTATACTTTATAATCAAATTCATCGTTATGCTGCTCTAAAATCTTAATGGCATCAGTATAAGTAACATGACCAAAATCAGAATTCACCACGTGATTCAGCCTTTCAATTAAGCCCTTATCTACAAACTGATTAAAGAAATTCATCTCTTCCGGAGCATGCTCCAGAACATAACGAATAATATATTTAATCATAGATTCTGCTAACAGCATATCATCCTTAAGATCTGCAAAGCACATTTCCGGCTCAATCATCCAAAATTCTGCCGCATGACGTGTAGTATTAGAATTTTCTGCACGGAAGGTAGGGCCAAAGGTATACACGTTCTTAAAAGCAAAGGCATAAGTTTCTGCATTTAATTGTCCGCTTACTGTAAGATTGGTAGGCTTTCCAAAGAAATCTTCACTAAAATCTACTGCACCTTCTTCTGTCTTTGGAATATTTTGAAAATCAAAAGTACTTACCTGGAACATTTCTCCTGCACCTTCACAGTCACTGCCGGTAATAATGGGTGTGTGAACATACACAAATTCTCTTTCCTGGAAAAACTTATGAATAGCATAAGCCGCCAGAGAACGAACTCTGAATACTGCCTGGAAAGTATTGGTTCTTGCTCTCAGATGAGTAATTGTTCTTAAATATTCGAAGGTATGACGTTTTTTTTGTAAAGGATAATCTGCAGTGGATAGACCTTCTACTTCTACGGTCTTTGCCTGCATTTCAAAGGGCTGCTTTGCTCCCGGTGTAGCCACAATTGTTCCGGTCACCACAACAGCTGCACCAATATTTAACTTTGCTATATCACCAAAGTTATCTAAGCTGTCACCATATACTACCTGTAAGGGTTCAAAAAATGTTCCGTCATTTACCACTAAGAACCCAAAGGTTTTGGAATCACGATTATTTCTTACCCAACCTCCAATGGTAACTTCTTTTTCTGTATAAGCTTCCCGATCTCTGTACAGTTGTTTAATACTTGTTAATTCCATACTCTCTCTCCTTTATCCTATTGTAAGCTTTCTACCTGTTCCGTAACTTTGGCATTTTCTATGAGGAAATTAAATACCTTATCCAACAACATGCTGTCTTTATATTCCTTTAAATCCACCATTTCTTTAAAGCTGTCTGCAGAAGTATATCCCATAGCTGCATAGCTTTCTTCAATCTTGGTATTCATTTCCTCCTCTGTTACCTGAAGATTTTCCTCCAGGGCAATTTTATAGCATAGTAAAGCCTGTTTTGCCGTCTCCAAGGCCCCTGCCTCTATCTCTTTTTCATAGGTTGGCAGATCAACACCAAAATACCCTTGTACAAAGGTCTCTATATCTACACCATACATTGCTGCCTGATACTCCAGCTGACTGGTGGTTACCTTTTTGTACTTTTCTACCAGTTCTGTGGGTGGTTCCTTTATCTGCGCATTCTGCATAGCCAAAGAAATCAGCTGCATCTGAAGATTATAGTGATAATTGCTGTCTGCTTCCGCCTGAAGTCCTTCTCTGGCATATTCTCTAAACTGATCTACCGTAGTTACTCCTTCAATGGCCAGCTCCTGTACAAATTCATCATTCAGCTCATGAGTTACATAAGCAGAAATAGAATTAACGGTAACTGTAAACACTACCTCTTGTCCTGCAAGCTCTTCTGAAGGATAATTATCCGGAAAGGTCAGATTTAAGTCTACAATTTCTCCAACCTTTGCCCCAACCAATCCTTCCTCAAAGCCGGGAATAAAACTTCCGGAGCCAATTTCTAAATCATAACCTGCTGCAGTGCCTCCTTCAAAGGCTACTCCATCTTTTTTTCCTTCATAATCAATGTTGGCAACATCACCGTTTTCTACAACATCACGGTCTGTAACAGGTTCTGTATGCTTATGACTGGATAAACTGTACTGAATAAAGCTTTCCAATTCTTCCTCTGTTACCTCTGCTTTATTTTGGATAACTTCCAGTCCCTTATATTCTCCCAAGGTAACATAATCATCTACTGCAATATCTTCAAAATAAATTGTAGGAATTTCCTCTGTCCCTTCTTCCGCCGAAACTGACTCTTCTACCTGTGTACTTTCTTCTTTCTGTGTGTCATTTTTGTCACCGCTGCAGGCAGCCAGGAACATCCCTGTCATCCCAAGCAACAGCAGCTTCATTAACTTATTTTTCATTTACTCCTCACATTCCATGGTTTACCCATATTTAAAACTTCAATGTATTTTCACCATTCATAACCTGAACTTCATCCTCTTTTTCCAGAGCCTTTCTTTTCCTCAGGCAAGGAATAATTCAGACAAAGGCTTATGAATATAGAAATAACTATTCTTTTATATCATATTTAACGCATTATATCAAGGGTGACAATCCACCTCAAGGCCGTTCTTTTGTGGGAATTTCAGGGATTTTTAAGGTAGCCTTCCTATCATTATTTCTTAGAATTATTTCCTTATGATTCTGTCCTATGGTTCTCTCCACTATTTACTTGCGCAAACCTTTAATCAATGATAAAATGTCATAGATTGATTATTTTTTACAAGGAGGAAATTAAGTTGAGCACAGGTACTGTTGTATTGATTGTTATTTTAGTTATTTTAATAGGTGCTGGAGTTGCATTATATTTTATAGGAAAGAAAGCCCAGAAAAAGCAGGCTGAACAACAGGAACAAATTGAAGCCATGAAACAAACTGTTTCTATGCTGATTATTGATAAGAAGAGAATGAAAATGAAGGATGCAGGATTTCCTCAGCAGGTATTGGATTCCGCCAATCGTTTTGCCAAAAATGCAAAGCTTCCTGTGGTAAAGGCTAAGGTAGGCCCTCAGATTTTAAGCATGGTATGTGACGAAAAAATCTTTGACAGTATCCCGGTAAAAAAGGAAGTTAAAGCTACCATAAGCGGTATTTATATTACTTCCGTAAAAGGACTTCACGGAAAAACCGCTCCTGTAGAAACAAAGAAAAAAGGCTGGTGGAAACGTACTGTAGAAAAAGCTCAGGAAAAAGCCGGTGCCAAATCTGTTAAGTAAACTTTTATCAGATCTTTTACTCCAATTCAAAGATAAGGAAATTTATAAAAAACTGCTTTCCAATGCAAACATTGAAGAGCAGTTTTTCTTATTATCATCCTCTTATCTTCTATTTTTTAGCTCCTTAACGAAAAAGCCTCTCCATCCATAGAGCGGATATCTACACGAATCTTACAATTGGCTAAAGGCTCATAATTTACCTCTAAAGTATAATCTACATCCAGCAAAATCCTTTTTTCTTCTTCTTCAAAATTTACTTTTTTTGCTTCCAGTCCAATAACAAGACTTCCAAAAGGAGTTCGGTAATCCGTTAATGTTTTCTTGTCTTCCAAAAAGTCCATGGTAACATTAATCGGTCCCTTTTTATTAAGATGCATTTCTCCTTCTTTAAATTTGATCATACTTTTTACCGGATCATCCATCCCCTCTACTATCTCTTCAAAAAGGATGTAATGCATATCATTTCGATTATAATATTCTCCCTTTTGAATGCTTTCTATCTTTTCTCCATCTAACCCTTCCTCAAATTGAATTCCCCGAATGGAAATCATTACTTCTTTTGTCATTTAATACTCCTCTATATTAATCTGCTTTACCGCCAAAACTCCATACTTAAAAATAGTGTTAGCAAAATGCTGGAATTTATCAGCTCCGTCACTAACAAAAAACTGATATTGGTTTGTTCCCAGCACAGGTTTTTCATCCTGTAAAAGATTCTGTTGATCCAACAGTCTTTTTAATTCCAAAGCTGTCTCATAGGCAGGATTCACCAGTCTTACCTGATCTCCCATTACTTTTTGGATTGTTCTTCGGATGAGGGGATAATGGGTACATCCCAGGATTAAGGTATCAATTCCCGAATCAATTAATACACTAAGATAGCGCTGTGCAATTTCATCCGTTACAGGGTCTTCCAACAGTCCCTCTTCCACCAGGGGAACAAATAAGGGACAAGCCTTCCCTATAACCTGAGCTTCCTTTTTTAATTGCTCTATGTATTTACCGTAGATTTTACTCTGGATAGTTCCTTCTGTAGCAATGACACCGATTTTTCCGTTTACTGTAACTTCTGCCGCTGTCTTTGCTCCCGGTTTTACTACACCCAGCATGGGAATTTTTACTTGTTTTTCAATTTCCTCCAATGCGTAGGCACTTGCTGTATTACAGGCTATGACAATAGCTTTTACCTGCTGTGTTTCCAAAAATCTCACAATCTGTTCCGAATATCTGGTAACTGTTTCCTTAGATTTACTCCCATAGGGTACACGAGCTGTATCACCAAAATACACAATTCTCTCCTTTGGTATTTGTCTCATGATTTCTCGGACTACTGTTAATCCTCCTACACCGGAATCAAAAACCCCAATGGGCAAATCCTTTTTACTTTTTTCTTCCATAAAAAAATATCCTGCTTCCTTTTGGGTTTATCTCCTTTAGCTTATGGATTTCTAATCTGTCTTATTCCTTATGATTATCCTCTTCTAACCATTCCCATAATTTACTTTTTACCACAAGTTCTCCCTTTTTAGCCCCCAAAATCTGAAAAAAATCCTGTTCCGGATTCCTTTCTCTATTTTCCAGGCAAAGATAAGAATTTTCCGTAAGGCTAAATTGAGGATATAAAATCCCCCAAAACATCATGCTCATCATGGTAATCAGAATGGTTTCTTTTAATTCTTTCATTTTCTCTGCTCCCTATACTTTTACTGACTATCTAAAGTATAGGCCCACAAGGTTAGCTTTATACAAAGCTTTTATTTTTTCTCACGATCAATTCTGATTTGCTGTAAAATTACAGTTTCCTGATTATCAATATGCTCTTCAATGGCAGCTAAAGCTTTAGCAATATTTCCCTCTGCTATTCCCTGATAAATCACTTCATGCTCTGCCACCAATCGCTTATGCTGACTTTTATCTTTAATATATTCAAATCGGTAACGGTACATCTGCTCTGCAAGATTATTTACCATCTGAGATAATCTCATATTTCTTGTAGCTGCTACAATCAAGTCATGAAATACCACATCTGCCTTGGCAATAGTGGCAAAATCTCCTCCCTCTACTGCCTCTTCAAAAGCAAGACAAGCTTCCTTCAGCTGATTTTTTTCCTCTTGTGTAATTCTTTCACAAGCCAATTCCACAGAAAGACGATCCAATACCTTTCGTACCTCCAATACATCCTTCATGCTTTTTTCTGTAATCTGAGCCACTTCTGCTCCTCGCCTTGGAATCATGGTCACCAAACCTTCCAACTCCAGCTTACGAATAGCTTCCCGAATGGGAGTACGGCTTACCCCCAGCTTATTGGCCAGATGTATTTCCATTAATCTCTCGCCGGGCTTTAATTCTCCTGTTAAAATTCCTTGTCGCAAGGTTTTGAATACCACATCCCTAAGGGGCAGATATTCATCCATTTCATGCTGAAAAAAATTTCCCATAATGTTATCCTCTTCTCTTTTGAACCCTGTTACTCTCTTTGTTTACCCCTAATTTCCAATTATTGTAACTATTCTTCCACTACCTGTGCCTTTGGTGCAAAAACTGTTACGGCAATCTGTTCACAAAAACCTGTCTTTTCTGCTTCTTGAGCTGCGTTCTTCGCCCTTTGTAAGCTGTCAAAAATTCCAAATACTGTGGGACCGCTTCCACTCATCATACTGTTAACTGCCCCATTTTCTTTCATTAATTTTTTCAGTTCTGTAATTACCGGATATTTTTTCTCTGTTACCGTCTCTAAAACATTTCCCATCTTAGCACACATTTGCTGTAAATTTTGGTTCTTAATTGCCTCAATCATCCCCTCAATATCAGGATGTACTATTTCCTTCAGGTTTAAATTCCCGTAAACGTAGGCTGTAGACACACTAAGATCCGGCTTTGCGATTACCACATAACAAGGGGCAGGCGTAGGCAGGGGAGAAAGTATTTCTCCTATTCCTTCACTTAGAGCAGTTCCTCCATCAATACAATAGGGTACATCTGCCCCAATAGTAACTCCAATTTCTTTTAATTCTTCTGTACTTATTTGTAAATCAAAAAGTCTGTTTACCCCCACCAGCGCTGCTGCTGCATCCGTGCTTCCCCCTGCCATTCCGGCTGCAACAGGAATCCTTTTTTCTAAGGTAATCTTCAATCCGGAATCAATTTTATGCTTTTTCATTAAAAGAGAAGCCGCTTGATAAACCAGATTACTTTCATCGCAAGGAACCATAGGATGATTCGCTTCAATTACAATTCCCTCTTCTCTTTTCTTTTCAAAGATTAGGGTATCATACAAATCAATTGTTTGCATAATCATCTTTACTTCATGATATCCATTGTCTCTGCGGCCAAGGACATCCAGTCCCAGATTAATCTTGGCCATTGCCCGGATGGTAATTTTATCCATACATATCTCCTTCGTCTGACCTTAAGGTCAACTTCTTACTCACTGACAGCTTCATTAAAACACTCTGTATACAATATACATTAAATTGTACTTAATTATATACAATGGTATTTATTTTGTCAATCTTTATCCCCTTCCTGTGGTCCTGATTAAGGGCTCTTTTTTTCTGTAATTTGCAGTTTTTCTCAATGATTCCTATTTTTCTCTAATACAATTTCCCTTTTCTTCCGATACCTACAATAGATACTAATGATTATTTTTATGGCAGATATGTTGTAATACCTTCCATCTAATCCGGTCTGTTACAATATTCTGCAGAATGGAGTCGCATATGAGTGTAAATGGAATTACTACAGGTACCCCCGGGTATCAGAATTACGAAACAAAGGCTAAAACAACAAAAGATACAGTAAAAGAACAGGCACAAACACAGACACAGACTGTAGAAAATGGTGCAGTTTACGAGCCTTCAAAACAGGAGACTGTTCCCAAAACCTACAAGCCCAATACAGAGATGGTAAATAAATTAATGGCTGATGCTGAAGCAAGAACTGCTCAGTTAAGAAGTCTTGTTGAAAAGCTGATTACCGGTCAGGGAAAAGCTATTGGTTCTGCAGATGATATGTGGAGCTTTTTACGAAGCGGTAATTTTACTGTTGATGCAGCAACAAAAGCTCAGGCACAGGCCGATATTGCAGAGGATGGTTACTGGGGAATTAACCAGACTTCTGATCGGATCGTTGATTTTGCCAAGGCATTAACCGGTGGTGATCCGGATAAAATTGAAGAAATGAAGGAAGCTTTTATTAAAGGCTTTAAGATGGCTACCAAAACCTGGGGTGATGAACTTCCCGAAATTTCTCAGAAAACTTACGATGCTGTACTGGAAAAATTTGATGCCTGGAAGAAAGAAGCTACAGAAGGCGATGTAGAGGTTCAAGCCTAAATAGAATATTTTGTAACTATTCAGAGACAAGGGAATTTATCAGAAAAACTGTGATGAATGCTTGCATTTGAGAACAGTTTTTCCGATAAATTCATTTGGCGAGAAGCCAAAATGAGAACATCCTAAGGATTTTTGAGTATAGCTCTGAATAGTTACAATATTTTTATCATGTTATTGTAAAACATAGGCGCAGTTTTCCACGCCTATGTTTTTTTAGTACAACAATCACTATCGAATTAACAAAATTTTTTCCCCATGACAAAGCATATCACTCTCCAGCTGATTTACACTGCGAATACTTTCTAAAGAAACATAATATCTTTTCCCTATTTCCCAGATGTTCTCCTCCTCCGTAGCCCGATAAACCACCATTCCCGGCATTTTATTTCTTTTTTGGGCAGGAAGCTCTTTTCGTTCTATTCCTTCCACATATTCTCTCCTTCCTTCTTCCATGGGCCAAACCTCCAGATACAGGCTGCATTTTATTTCCATTTCTTCCTGATCCAATATGGTTGCTTTTACCTCCTGTACCAAAGCACAGATCTCATAGGAAAGTTCTTCTCCCTCTTTTTTATCTTCTATTTTATATTGAAAGGACAGTTCTTCCTTTAAACAGGCAAAGGGTTCTTCCTCTTTTTCTGACATGTATAAAATATAAAGAGGAACTGTTCCCTCTACAAAATTTTCCTCCTTTTGTTCAGAAATTTCCCAACATATATTTCCTGTATGAATGTGACAAACTTGAAGAATTGGAGGAAAGGAGGCGGGAATTCTTAAGTTTTTATTTAGCTTAAGCCTGGATTGCTGCTTTTCTCTAAGTAATCCATAGACTCCCGGACGAAATACCGGGGTAATCTCTTCCTGAATTCCATACACATCGGTAAGTACAGGAATATTCACTTCCTCATATAATTTGATTTCCGGCTCAAAGTTCATTTCTGCCTCTAAAATTCTATCTTCTCCATCCCGGTCTTCCTTTACCTGTATACCCCAGTTTTTTATTTTGGGGATAATACAGTCTGTCATACCGCTGTGACTTCCTTCACATTCCAGATTAATGCTGTTTTTTATCTTGGTCTCATAGCTTTTAATCTCTTCTTGTTCAGATAATGCTTTGTATAAAATAAAAACACTGCATTCCCATTGAATAACAATTCTGTCTTCCAAAGGTTTTACTTCCCATCGATTTAAGGTCATGGACTTCCACAGCATCTGTTCTATTGCAGGAAACTTATCCGGCAGCTCTATCTCTTCCTTCATTCGCAAACTTTCCCTGCGCTGTAAAACTAAATTGGAGCACAATAAGGGAACCTGTCTTTGCTCTATCTGTTCCTGTTCTATTGCGGTAATTATTTCTTCATCCCGTATTTCCTTTACCTGAACTTCCAGACATAATAATGCCTTTATATTCATTTTTCTGGAATTGATGCAGCTGCATTTTATATCTTCTATGGATTTTTCTACTCCAATCAAATCTGTGGGCTCCATCCCCTCTACCCGCACTTTTTCTTCCCACGATATCTCTCCCGATATTTTATTTAACTTTTGCTCTCCTTCATTCGTAAGATACAAAACATAGTATTTTAATTTTCCCCTAAGCTCAGCCCCATCCTTTATGGGTCTTGCTTCCTCAATGGATACTTCTCCCTCCTCCATAAGAATTTTGATAATATCCGGACTCTGGTCACTGATATTTTTATCTTCTTCTACAACAAATTGCAGACGATCACCACATTTTATTTCTTCCCTATGTAAATTGGATGTTATTTTTTCCATAAAAAACCTCCTGAATCCTACTACAAAAGTATATGAATTCAGAAGGTTACTTATACCATATTTATTATAGCCGTTTAGCCACTGCTTTCTTCTACTTATTTATTGTACACAGCCAATCAAATCAGTGATACGCTCAATTTTTTGGCTCTCCATAAACTCTTCTATTCCTTTTACCACCTCTATGGTTGCATAAGGATTTACAAAATTCATGGCTCCTACCGCTACTGCAGTTGCCCCTGCCATCATAAACTCTATGGCATCCTCTGCTGTAGCAATTCCTCCCATTCCAATAATAGGTATCTTTACTGCCTGAGCTGCCTGATATACCATTCTCACAGCAACAGGCTTAATGGCAGGTCCTGACATTCCTCCTGTTTTATTAGCTAAAACAAATTTTCTTTTGTAAATATCGATCTTAGCTGCCGTAAGGGTGTTGATCAAGGATATGGCATCTGCCCCTGCTGCCTCTGCCGCCTTTGCCATTTCAGAAATATCTGTCACATTAGGGCTTAATTTCATAATTACAGGCTGCTTTGCATATTTTTTTACTTCCCTTGTTATCTGTTCCAGGGCATCACAACGCTGCCCAAAAGCAATGGCTCCTTCTTTTACATTGGGACAGGAAACATTGATTTCTAAAAGATCAACCTTGGTATCTCCCAGCTTTTCCACCACTTCAATATAATCTTCTATGGTTTTTCCACAAACATTGACAATAACACGGGTATCGTATTGTTCCAAAAATTTTAAATCTCTTTCGATAAAAACGTCTATTCCGGGATTTTGCAGCCCAATGGCATTTAACATCCCTCCATATACTTCAGCTACTCTGGGAGTAGGATTACCCGGCCAGGCAACATTGGCCACCCCCTTTGTTACTACTGCTCCCAGCTGATTTAAATCTACAAATTCCTGATATTCCATTCCGGAGCCAAAGGTTCCGGAGCCTGTCATTACAGGATTCTTAAAGGTAACACCTGCAATCTTAACTGTTGTATCTCTCATTTTGCCCATCCTTTATTCTTTCATTTACATTACAATTCTCTTTCTATATCAGAACATCCTCTGCCAAAAATACAGGACCGTCTGTACATATTCTGGCATTATCCACATGGGAATGGTGATCTTTTTTTGTCGTTTTACATACACATCCAAGACAGGCTCCCACTCCACAGGCCATTCTCTCCTCTAATGATAAATAGGCCGGAATATTTTTCTTCGCTGCATATTCTTTAATGGCCTTTAACATGGGAAGGGGGCCGCAGGCATAAATCAAATCAGCCTCCGGCTGTTCTTTTTCTATAACATTCATTACATTTCCTTTTATTCCCACAGAGCCATCCTCTGTTGCTGTCAGCACTTTTCCATAAGGCTCAAATTCTTTCTTTAAAAAAAGCTCTTCATTCCGATATCCTAAAATTACCGTACTTTCTGCTTCCAGCTCCTTTGCCAGCTGGAGCATGGGAGGTACACCGATTCCTCCTCCCATTAACAGAACCTTTTTGCCTTTTCCTTCCTCTTTAGAAAATCCATTTCCCAAAATTCCTAAGATCCAAATATCTTCTCCCGGCTCTAATTGAGAAAACTCCTTCGTTCCCTCTCCCTGAACACGATACACCAGTCTTAAGATGCTTTCTTCTTTTTTTACCTCACAGATACTGATAGGTCTGGGTAGTAAATTACTTTTATCCCTTGGATATACTCCCACAAACTGACCACTTGCAGCCTCCTTTGCCAAATCCGTTTGCAGCCAAAGATCAAAAATCCCGTTGGCTATCTGTTCCTGTTTTACTACCTTTGCCAATACTTTTTTCTTTCCTGCCATAGAGCTGCTTCTCCTTTATTCTTCCTTATCCTGATAAATAATTTTTCCTTTGCAAATCGTAGTTTTTACTTTTCCCAGCATCATTTTTCCCAAAAAGGGAGAATTTTGTGATTTAGATAAAAATTTCTCTACTCTCCATAGTTCATTGGGATCGAAAATTACTAAATCTGCCGGTCCTCCTTCTTTTACATAACCGGCTTCAAGACCGTACATTTTGGCAGGAAAATAACTCATTCGTTCAATCAGATCCAGTAAAGACATTCCGTTTTTTTCTACCAGTTCTCCTAATCCCAAAGCCAGCGCAGTTTCCAGTCCTAAAATACCGCTGGGAGCCTTCGTTATTTCTCTTTCTTTTTCTTCCTTGCTGTGAGGTGCATGATCTGTAGCAATTATCTCAATGGTCCCATCCTTAAGTCCTTCAATAATTGCTTTTCGGTCCTCTTCTTCTCTTAATGGAGGATTCATTTTTGCCATAGCTGCCCACTCAATCACCGCCTCCTCATTCAACGTAAAATGATGGGGTGTTGCCTCTGCATGAATATTGTCATACCCCTGCTCTTTTGCCTGACGAATAATTTCTACTGTTTCTTTACAGCTGATATGCTGTACATTTAACACGGCCCCTGTTTTCTTTGCCAATTCCACATCTCGTTTTACCATAGAAATTTCTGCTTCTTTTGGTGAACCTTTTATCTGAAAATAGGCAGCTGCTTTTCCTGCATTAATGCCGTTTTCTGAAATAAGCCGGGGATTTTCTTCATGAAGGCTGATAGGCACCTGCAGCTTTGCAATTTTTTCCATTGCCTGATATAAAAAGTTTTCATCCATTAAAGGCATTCCATCATCGGTAAACCCTACAGCTCCTAAGGATAGCAGCTTTTCATAGTCCGTAAATTCTTTTCCTTCAAATCCCTTACTTACTGCTGCACAGGTTCTTACGTGGATATCCGTTTCTTTTGCCTTAGCATTCACATATTCCAAGGTTTCCGGATTATCCACCAAAGGTTTTGTATTTGCCATTAATACTACCGTTGTATAGCCCCCCTTTGCCGCAGCCTTTGCTCCTGAAGAAATGTCCTCCTTATATTCAAATCCCGGTTCTCTGAAATGAACATGAACATCTACCAACCCCGGAGCAACACATTGTCCCTGGGCATCCAGTATTTCAAGATCCTCCACCATCAGCATAGAAGGCTCAACTCCTCCTCCGAAAAATATCCTTTTGATTGTCTCTCCCTGAATAAGAATGTCTGCTTCCCCTTCATATCCACTCTCGGGATCTAATAAATATCCATCTTTAATTAAAATCATCTTTGCATCCTGTCTTTCTTTTGTGTGTGGGCTTCCTGTTACAATAATTCTCCTACAGTATAGCATACCCCTTAACGAAAAACTATAGGAAGTGCCATTTCCGAAATCTGGATTACCATAACAGGATAAGAGGGAACTTTTTTTACCTCTGCTGTATTTTTTGGTGCAACCAAAGCAGTATCCACAATAATCCCATTATCTGCAGCATAAAGATCTTCAATATAAATGGAATAACCTCCCGTATTTTGTTTTCCGTATCCGATAATAATATATCGTTTTTCATCATCTACATAAGTAAGCTTTATTTGCTGCTCCTTTTTGCTTTCTATTAATTTTTTTACTTCTTCCGGAATAACCTCCTGACCTAAAATAACAAAAGGGATTTCTTTTTTATTCTCTTCTGATATTACTTTGATATTACATCCTGTAAAAAAAAGGGAGAACAACACAAGCAACAGTACATAATTTTTTTTCATTTCCATTCCTCAATGGCTTATTCTTCCTATAATATATTCTCCTTTGCCTATGACAATTCACAGTTCCTTCTATTTTTACTTGTTCCTTTTTCTTTTTTCCTGTATACTAAACCTACTTGTGCAGTACATTTAACTTAAGGGACTGACTCTCTTTATGGGCTTGTTTTATCCTTATACAATCACTATACAGGCTTGTTCCTAAGGAAGGGTATCAGGCCGGAAAGGACCTTGAATGATTCGTTTTATTTTCGTTGTGCTCTTTGTAATTTCTTTTTTAATCTTCAGTATCCCCCTGCTGATTGCAGAATGGATTCTGGGACACTTTAATCAGGATGCCAAAAACCGTTCCAGCCTGGCTATTGTTAACTGGGCCTTTCGCCAGTGTTTAAAAATAACCGGTGTTCGTGTCACTGTTTTAGGTGAGGAGAATGTACCTAAGGATCAGGCCGTACTTTATGTTGCCAACCACAGGAGCTTTTTTGATATTCTTTTAACTTATGTCCGTGTTCCCTCTCCTACCGGTTTTATCTCCAAAAAGGAAATGGAAAAATTTCCTTTACTAAGAAACTGGATGAGAAATCTCCATTGTCTTTTTTTAGACCGTGAAAATATTCGCCAGGGAATGGAGACTATATTAAAAGGAATTGAAAAATTAAAATCCGGTATTTCCATTTTTATTTTCCCGGAAGGAACCAGGAATAAAGTAAATGACAGTTTTCTTCCCTTCCATGGAGGAAGCTTTAAGTTGGCAGAAAAATCCGGCTGTCCCATCATTCCCGTTTCCCTAAATAATACTGCCGATATTTTTGAAGATCATTTTCCTAAAATTAAAAAGGCCCATGTTATTATTGAATATGGCAAACCTATCGTAATAAAGGAATTGCCTCCGGAAAACAAAAAAAATCTGGCCGTTTATGTTTCCGACCAGATTAAGTCAATGTATCTAAAAAACAAAGCTCTAGTACAGTGAAAATTAAGTTTCTGATATATTGACGCTGGATGATTGTTTCCAGTGCAAGGCGGAGGAATAAGGCGTAGTTGGTGCTACGCCGACTGACAACAACACAGCAATCGAACAATCAGGCAAGTCAAGATATCAGTTATTTAATATTCACTGTACTAGTATAGAATATTTTTTCTGCTCTCCTTAATTATCAGGAAAAATTTGATTCCATCCAGGAGATAATATCAGCAAAGCCCATACCGTGGGATGCTTTTACTAAAAAAGTATCCTCCGGTTTTTTTATTTTTTCTAAGTAATGATATAATTTGTCTTTTTCTTCCAAATAAATTATTTCTGTTTTCTCATTTTTATGATTTTGGGCTCCTTCGTACATATGGGCTGAAAGTTTTCCGATACAAATGAGAATATCTACCTTTTTTGCAGCATAAGCTCCCAGCTTATAATGCATTTCTTTTTCTTTTTCTCCCAGCTCAAACATATCTCCTAAAATAGCTATCTTTCTTCCCTTAGCCTGCTGCAGTAATTCCAGTGCTGCTTCCATGGAAACAGGATTTGCATTATAACAGTCATCTATTACCATACACTCCTTCAAGGGAATAAGATTACTTCTTCCACTGACTCTTTCTACTTTTTTCATTCCCCGGACAATCTCCTGTGCAGTCAGTCCCAGCTTAAAGGCTACTGCAGTTGCTGCCAAAGCATTAAGTACCATATGCTCCCCGGGAAGATTGATAAATACGTTTTTCAGCTCAATGAGCCCTTTCATATTGCAGCAGCTTCCTAAAAGTCCTCGGGAAGCTTCTCCATAGGCAATAAGATCATTATCTTCCCCTCTTCCGAAGGTAATCAAGCGCTCCTTCCACTGTGTTTTTAAGGTAATCAGCTTATCATCATCTCCATTGACATAAATATAACCCTTGGGGTTTAAATAATCAAAGATTTCCGATTTTGCTGCTAAAACACCATCACGATCATTTAGATTTTCCAGATGACATTGTCCAATATTGGTGAGCACACAATAATCCGGCTTTGCCATTTTACTCAGGCGATGCATTTCTCCAAAGTCACTGATTCCCATCTCCAACACAGCAACTTCATGCTCTTTTTTTATACTTAAAATGGTTAAGGGCAGTCCAATTTCGTTATTAAAATTCCCCTGAGTTTTACCCACACGATATTTTTCAGAAAGTACTCCGGCAATAAATTCTTTTGTACTTGTCTTTCCCACACTTCCCGTAATCCCGATTACCGGAATAGTAAAGCAGCTGCGATAAAACTCTGCCAGATCCTTTAAGGCTTGAAGGCTGTTTTCTACTAAAATACAAGGTCCTTTTGGTTCCTTTGGCAGTTCTTCACAAATAACCGCCAGTGCCCTTTTCTCAAAAACCTGAGAAATAAAGCTGTGACCATCTGCTCTTTCCCCTTTTACTGCAATAAAAATATACCCTTCTTCTACCTTTCGGGAATCAATAGCAACTCCCTTTGCTTCTATGTTTTTTATTTCCTCTTGCGCATAATGCAAGCTGCCTTTACATACCCTGCTTATATTTTCTATTGTAATATTTTTCATTTTTATAGTCTCCGGTATTTTTCTGCTTTCAGTATATGCAATTTTTACCTATAATTTACAGCTTCCCTTAGTATCCTTATACCAATGCAGCCTCTATAATTTTTTCACACAGCAGTCCAAAACTGATTCCGGCTGCTTCTGCCTCCTGAGGAAGCAATGAAGTGGGGGTCATTCCCGGCAAGGTATTTGCTTCAAGACAAAAGATCCGCTCCTTCTCATCCATCATAAAATCCATACGAGCATAGTTTTTCAGCCTAAGTACACGAAATGCCTTTTGGGCATACTGCTGCATCTCCAAAGTTTTTTGGGGAGAAAGCTGAGCAGGACAGGTTTCTATGGCACTGCCTGCCTGATACTTATTTTTATAATCATAAAATCCTTCTTTAGGCTGTATTTCAATTACCGGAAGGGCTTTTCCTCCCAGTACCCCTACGGAAAATTCTCTTCCCCTTATGTATTGTTCAATTACCACATGATCATCGTAGCGAAAAGCTTCTTCCTTTGCTGCCTGATATTCTTCTATGTTTGCAGCCATGGCTACTCCTACGCTGGAGCCTCCGCAGCAGGCCTTTACCACACAGGGAAAAGAAATCTCCTGTGTTTCCTGTTCTCCTTTTTTTAGCTGAATGCCTATGGGAGTAGGTACTCCGTGTAATTGAAACAATTCTTTAGTTAGTCCCTTATCCATGCAAATGGCACTGCTTAAATAATCTGTTCCCGTATAACGAATTCCCATTAAATCCAGAGCAGCCTGTACCTTTCCGTTTTCTCCGTTTTCTCCATGAAGAGCCAAAAAGGTTACCTCTGCCAGAGAGCAAATTTCCAATACCCCCGGACCAAAAAAGCTTCTGCCTCCATCCTTTCTCATTTTCTTTACTGCTTCCAGATCCGGCTTTTCTTCTCTTATAGTACCAATTTCTTTTGCCCAATCTCTGGAGTCCTCAAAGATCTTACTATAATCTCCTTCATATCCTAAATACACATCAATCAATACTACCTGATGTCCATTTTCCTTTAATGCCTTATATACCATACTGCCCGAACAAAAGGATACATCTCTTTCTGTACTAAGTCCTCCGGCTAACACTACAATTTTCATCTGCTTACTCCTTTTACATACTCTAATCTTTGTTTTTCTATCTTACATTTCTTCCGGCTATTTATTTTGTTCTTTCGTATTATACAGCCAAGTAGACTTAAGGTAAAGACATAGATAATCAATAAATAGATAAGAAGTAAGGTAACAATTCAGCCTTTGCTTCCTGTTACAGGCAGCACCCACATTTAATGTGTCTTTCAGTCAGGTGGGTGCTGCTTTTATTATCCAATTAATCCCTACTTTAAACGTTCCATTGGATTTATAGGCTTTCCATCCTTTCGCAGTGCAAAATAAACATTGCACCCTTCCACACTGTAAAACTTTGTAGGTGCAGCCACATCAGCAAGATAATCTCCCTGCTTTACCCTGTCTCCAACCTTTACCTGTATATTGGTAAGTTGTCCATAAATTGCCTCATATCCGCTGCCCAAATCCATAGTAATTACGTTACCTAATTGATCTTCCTTTTCTATCTTTGCAATTTGTCCTTCTGCAGCAGCAGTAATATTTTGTCCTTCCTGGGCTTTAATTACAATGGCAGGATGATATTTATACTGCTCTAAGGAAGCAAAATAGACCGGCTTATCCATACTGTAATCGATTAAAACATTTCCTACAATAGGCCATAAAACAGACTCATCTTCCCTAAATTCTAAAGGGGGCTCTTCCTCTGTTTCTTTAGTATCATTTTCTACAAGAAAAATCTCATCACTTCGTTTTTCTATTTTTGTTAAGTCCCAGGGCATAACTTCCTCTTTGGGTAAAACCTTTTCATTTTCTACCTTTTTTGAAGCAACAGGGGCTGCAATTTCTTCCTCCTCAGGCTCTAAGGTATTCTCTGCCTTCTGATTAATCTCTTTTTCTTCCAAGAGAGAAAGATCTACTACATAATCCTGTGGAGTTTGTTTTTTTTCCTTTACATAAACTCCCGTTACTGTTAATAAGGTTAAAACAAATGCACTAGAGCATAACATAATCATCTTTTCTTTTTTTCTGTTTCGTCTTTTACGCTTCATCTTTTCTTCCTCCTTTTTCCTTAGTTTTTCCGTTTCTGTTATCTTTATACGAAAAGAGGAAAAAGAATCTGCTTCTTATTACATTTTTTTAATCTGTATTTCTTGAAAAAAATAAGCTAAAATTTCTTCTGCTCCACGCCCCTCCCTTGCCATCTCATTGGCCTGGAATTGGGAAAAGCCAAAGCCATGTCCCTTCCCCTGTGTCTTAAACTGAATTTTTTCATTAATTTTTTCCAGAAAAAAACAGGAGGAATTTAAGGAAAAAAGCTGTCTGAAGTCTTCTCCGTTAATTTGTTTTTTTCCCATTTCCACTGCTTTTACATAACCTGTACTGTCTCGGTATATCGTAATTTTTCCCCGGCTGATTTCCTCATTTTGTAAATACTTCTTTATTTTTTTTAAAAATTCTTTTTCTTCAATTTCCAAGTAGCTGATATAATCTTCTGCTTCCATATCCATTTTGCAGCTTACTGTTTTAAGATAGGCAAAATTTTTTTGTTCTTTAGGGTAATCTTTTATGTCTCTTGTATTCCCGTTTCCTGAAAGAAAAAAAGGAGGAGCAATAATTTCCTCACGGTAAAGAATAATTTTCCCTTGGGTTTCTCTTACTGCCTTCTCTATCTTTTCCCATCGTTTCTTTGCCTCTTCTTTCCATAATTTCTCACACTGTTCATAGGACATATAATATTCTTCTATATTCTCTTCACGAACAATCTTTCGTCCTCCCTCTTTTTGAACCATAGATAGGCAGTGAGACCGTAAAATTATTGCTTGAGCTTTTAAAGTTTCCTCCTCATAATCATAGGGTATACTTCCTGCCACCATACCGATTAAATATTCTTCCATTTCTACTCTTGTTGTCCCCCAAGGCTTTCTTTTTTCTACCCATATAATTCCCGGCTTTTCTTCCATGGTGAAGGTCTGCACCTCCCCTTCTTTCCATAGGCTTGCTCCATAAGGGAAAAACAGAAAAAACAGGAGAATAAACAAAGGCAGTCCTTTTATTTTTCTCCTGTTTTCTTTTTTAATTTTCCATTTTGCTTGTTCCATTTTGTCCACATCCTGATTTTATTTATCCCCTTTTTTCAGTTTATGAACAAAAATAAAAATTATGCCAAAAGGCTATGCTGTGCCAAATCTAAATGCTGCAGGGTTCCCGTTATTCCATTCTCATAGAGAAAAATACCTGTATTTCTTATGGCTGCACTTACCTGACCGGCAGAATCACGCTGGATAAAATTTGTATCTGCATATCCCAGACAAAGTGCTCCTACTCCACTTTCCTTCAAGGATAATAACTGATCGCTTCCATCTTCTCTTTGCACCCATATTTTTAAACGATTCCACACCTGATCCCTTTCATCAATCCAGCCGTTTCCATCCTGATCATACTTAGCCAAATCGTTAAATCCATTACCTGATGTTGTACCAAACATCTCTTTTCCATCATTAATTTTACCATCTCCATTTAGATCTAGAGCTAAATATCCGCTATCCTCAGAAAGTCTTGCAATTCTTTCTTCTTTCCCATCTGCATCTAAATCAAAGAAAAATTGTTGATCTGTTACCTGGGAAATATTTCCATTTAAATTAATCACCAAGGGATCAATAAAACTTGCCATGGAATTTGCAGTTTCTCTTGTGTATTTTGTAAAACTCCTGCTCATCTTTAGATTCAGCTGAAAAGAAAACTCTCTTCCATCTGCTGTTTTTACTGTTCCTGTAGTGGAAAAAGATGTAGTTTCCTTCTCTTGATAATAGGTTTCTCTAACTGCAGTCAGTCCCTTTACTCTTTCTCCCTTCACAAGAATCTTTGTTCCTATAGGTGATAAAATTGTAGTTTGAGGCTGTTCCTCTGTTGCATAGGCTTTGATATTATCTTTTTGTACATTCTCTGTAACACCGGCCACCTCATAGGCTCCCTGCTTGTTCTCCCCTATTCCTTCCTGTGCATCCAACATACCTGACTGCATACTTGAAGGTAAGGTCATCCCATATTCATCTGCCAGCTGTTTCGCCCTGCTTTCTCCAAAAAGGCAAGCCCATAAATATACAATACATTGCTGCCTTATAGACTCCAGATTTTTTATCTCCTCTTTTAAATCCGGCTGAGCAATTCTATGAATAGTCTTTACCTGAAAGCTTTTTCCGGTGCTTACTCTTTTCTGATTTGTAATCGTCCTTCTTTCCTCAGATTTTTTTTGGTGTCCCTCATAGGAGCAGGTACTTTCCTGCTCATTAATTAATTCATCTTGTTTCTCTTTATGTTCATCCTCCATGGATAATTTTGTAAAAGAATACGCTTCATAATATCGTTGTGATTTCATTCCTAAATTGGATGATGCAATAATCATACTTCCTTTACTTTTTGTAACTATTCAGTCCAAAGCGAGAAAATATTAAGTATTTTGAACCCTGACCTGAATTGTTACCTTTTCCCTTTCCCGACAGTACTTCTTTTTGGATACTATCCTCCCTGACTTTCTCCTGTCATATCCTTTTTGCATGCGTTGAGGGATATGAAAATAAAAAAGGTGCATAAAGATTCCATCCTTTTCCTCTTTTTGCACCTTCCGTGGTTCTGTCTGTATTCACTTAAGATAAGTCGGCCTAACTTATCTGCCATGTACCTATTATATCGACATAATCTTTATTTACTTGATATTCTACACTCGATTATAATTAATCAAACATCCCTTTAAAATGATTTCTCTTTCTTCCTCTGTCAGCTCACCTATAGTAAGGTCGAATTCAACCAAAGAATCTCCTTTTACTGCATAAGCTTTAATAATCTCTGCTTTTTCTTCCACTGCCTTTCTGATTCCCGGGAAGAAAATGTAATCAAGATTTTTAAACGGAAGTTCTCCCTCTTTGATAATAAAAGGCATCATCCCCCAGTTGATTAAGTTGGAACGGTATCTCTTGGTGGCATATTCATTGGCAATATTTGCCCATCCTCCCAGTACCTTCTGACAGCTGGCTGCCTGCTCTCTTGCTGAACCATCTCCCGGTTTAACAGCAAAAATAGTGGAACCGAATCCAAGATTTCCTTTTCCCGCTTCCGGGAATTTTTCATTCACAACCTTCATTATCTCTTTTAATTCCGGTTTTTCATGAAGAGGACATCTTCCCTCCATTACCGCTTTTTGTGCCTTTTGAATTTCTTTTGCTCTTCCCACATACATGGGATCCTTTCTGGATAAAGCAAACTCTGCAAGTCCTAAAGGATTGGAACGATAAGACGAAGTTTCCCCGGAAGGAATCAGCTCATCGGTTGTAGTTACCGGGTCATGAATCTCTGCTGCTACCTGTAAAAGAAGATTTTCCGGTAAAGCCGCCATTTCAGGCCAATCCTTAATATTGGGTCCCAATTTTACTTCTACACTTTCATCGGCCACACCCTTAGAGTCAAAGACACGATTTGCATAAATCTTGGAATCAAAGTGATATTTATATTTTCCTATATTTCCTTCCCATCCTTCTGCAGAAGTTAAATAGCCTTGATTTGCTGCTGTTGCTGCAATGGATCTGGCATCCATTAAGGCTACGGAAGAAATCTGTCCGCTTTGCAGCTTACTTCCTTCACGGTTAGGGAAGTTTCTTGTATTATGACGAATACTAAATCCATTGTTGCCCGGTGTATCTCCTGCTCCAAAACAAGGGCCACAGAATGCTGTTTTTACAATGGCTCCCGTTTCCATTAAGGAAGCTACACATCCATTACGAACTAATTCCATATAAATAGGTGTAGAAGAAGGGTATACGCTTAAAGTAAACTCATCGGCACCAATATATTTTCCTTTTAAAATCTCTGTGGCTTCACAAATATTTTCAAAGCCGCCGCCGGAGCAGCCGCCAATGATTCCCTGTTCTACATATAGCTTTCCATTACGTATTTTATCCTGAAGAGAATATTCTACAGCTCCGTCTAAGCTTATAAGAGCCTTTTTTTCCACCTCATGAAGAACATCCTTTAAGTTAGCATTTACTTCATCAATGGTATAGACATTACTTGGATGGAAGGGCATGGCAATCATGGGCTTAATTTCACTTAAATCTACGGTAACCATACCATCATAATAAGTAACATCTGCAGGATTTAGGTCCTTATGAACTTCTTTTCTTCCATGAATTTCATAAAACTCCTCAATTTCACTGTCAGTTCTCCAAATGGAAGATAAACAGGTAGTCTCTGTAGTCATTACATCAATTCCAATTCTAAAATCAGCACTTAAATTAGAGATTCCGGGACCAACAAATTCCATCACCTTATTTTTTACATATCCATTACCAAATACTGCTCCGATAATCGCTAAGGCAACGTCTTGAGGTCCAACTCCTTTTTTCGGTGCTCCTGTCATATAGATTCCTACTACCTCAGGCATATTGATATCGTAAGTCTGATTCAAAATCTGTTTTACCAGCTCCGGTCCTCCTTCTCCCATGGCCATAGTACCAAGGGCTCCATAGCGGGTATGGGAATCGGAACCAAGAATCATACGTCCTCCTCCTGCCATCATTTCACGGGCATACTGATGAATTACTGCCTGATGAGGAGGTACATAGATTCCCCCATATTTTTTTGCCGCACTAAGACCAAACATGTGGTCATCCTCATTAATCGTTCCTCCTACCGCACAAAGAGAATTATGACAGTTGGTCAACACATAAGGAATAGGGAACTTCTCTAATCCTGAGGCTCTTGCCGTCTGAATAATTCCTACAAAGGTAATATCGTGGGAGCAAAGCTGATCAAATTTAATCTTCAGCTTTTCCATATCCCCTGATGTATTATGAGTCTCTAAAATTCCGTAAGCAATAGTTCCCTTTTTTGCTTCTTCCTTTGTTATCTCTTTTCCCGTTTTTGCTTTTACTGCCTGTAATGCTTCCGGTGCATCTGCCACCAATTCACTGCCGTTTAACAAATACGCACCGCCATCGTATAACGTAATCATAGCTTTTCCTCCATTATTTTTTAAATATTTTGTAACTATTCAGAGCCAATGGAATTTACAGGAAAACGGTGATGAATGCTTGCATTCGAGAACAGTTTTTCTACTAAATTCATTTGGCGAGAATCCATAATGAGAAAATCCGAAGGATTTTCCAGTATGGCTCTGAATAGTTACATCATCTTATAAATTTAACACAAATTCCAATATTAGATTGTAACTGCCTCTTTAATTCTTTGATATTATAACGCACTAAAGTGTTAAATGCAAGCAATAGAAAAAGAAAAACCTTCCTTAGCCTGTTCTATTTTTATTCATAAATATAGAATATAGTATCTATTTCTAGTGTAACGGTTTCTAAATAACTATACCATTCACATAGAATATTTTTCTGAGAGTGAAGTTCAAAAAACGTAGGCGTAGCGGGCTACGCTGAGGATTTTTGAATCTTTGCTATCAGGAAAATAGGCATGTGATATGGT
>JAFXGR010000135.1 GCA_017520155.1 Lachnospiraceae bacterium | reverse complement strand
GAACCGCCGGCAGCGATGGCCTTAGTTACGTCTCCGGAATACTTGATTCCTCCGTCAGCAATAATAGGAATACCATATTCTTTTGCCACTTCATAACAATCCATAACGGCAGAAATCTGGGGTACACCAATTCCTGCTACCACACGAGTAGTACAAATGGAACCGGGACCTATTCCCACTTTAATGGCATCTGCTCCTGCCTCAATCAAATCTCTTGTTCCCTCTGCAGTAGCCACATTACCTGCCACTACAGGAAGACTTGGGAATTTTTCTTTTATCATTTTTACACAGTTTATTACATTTTCAGAATGTCCATGGGCAGAGTCCAGTACAATTACATCCACATGGGCATTTACCAGAGCTTCTACTCTTTCCAATACGTTAGCGGTAATTCCCACTCCCGCTCCGCAAAGAAGTCTTCCCTGGCTGTCTTTTGCTGCCAGGGGATATTTAATTGCTTTTTCAATATCCTTAATGGTAATTAATCCCTTTAAGTTAAACTCATCATCTACGATAGGAAGCTTTTCTTTTCTTGCTTTTCCCAGAATTTCTTTAGCTTCTTCCAAGGTAATACCTTCCTTAGCAGTTACCAGACCTTCGGAAGTCATGGATTCTTTAATTTTTTTCGAAAAATCAGTTTCAAACTTTAAATCACGATTGGTAATAATCCCTACTAATTTTTTGCTTCCCGGCAAAGTAATGGGTACACCGGAAATTCTGAATTTTCCCATTAATTCGTCTGCATCTTTCAAGGTATGCTCCGGCGTCAGGGAGAAGGGATCTGTAATAACTCCATTTTCAGAACGCTTAACCTTGTCTACCTCTTCTGCCTGTTGTTCAATGGACATATTTTTGTGTATAATACCGATTCCGCCCTGTCTTGCCATGGCAATTGCCATTCTGTGCTCCGTTACGGTATCCATCCCCGCACTCATTAAGGGAATATTCAGTTTAATTGTTTTAGTTAACCAGGTGGTGATATCTACCTGATTAGGAATAACATTAGAACCTGCCGGTACCAGCAGTACATCATCAAAGGTAATGCCTTCTCCGATAATCTGACCCATCTTTTTTTCCTCCTGTTTGTTTGAACACTGTGTAAATTACCTGTCTATAATTACTAAAAATTTCTCTCGAAATTTAATAGATTTTACCAAAGCACCCTTCATCTGTCAATAAGTAAAAACTTTTCTCGGTGCAATCATATGAATTGCCTTTACCAACTCCGGAGTAGGTTCAAAGCAAATTGTCTTTCCTGCCACTACCATGGCATATGCCTTGGGATTTTCTTTTCCTCCGCCTGAGGTATAGTCCTTTATTTCCGTTTTTTGCCGATTATAGGAATCCAGCTGATGAGAATGAATGGGGGCTAAAACCTCCAGCTGACTTACATCCAAAGTCTCCATTCTCTTTCTTTTTGTTTTTCCTAAAATTCTGTCAATCTGCAGCTCCTTATCCACATAGAGATATTCAAATTCCACACAGCGGTAAAGATTTAAAAAATACCAGGCAACGCCTCCTGCAACTCCAAAAAGAAGTGCCGGCAAAAAGCCTATTACCCCTAAAAACAGAAAAAAACAGGTTAAGATTAAGGTCACCAAAGACATCACCTTCATGACGGGAGAAACCTGTTTTTTTACCATAATTTCAAAATATGCTTCACTCATATTTTATTGCCTCCTAACGTATTGTCCCATTACTTTCAGTTTAAAACATTCCGAAAAAAGTTTCAATATGTATTCTTCCCTCCTCTGTATCTTTATATTTTTTTTATAAACTTAATTTTACTTTTATTGACAGTATTCTTCTCTCGTTTTATTATGAGAAAAAATAATGAAAAGAAAATGGAGAAACGGAATGCGAGATACTAATTCACTACAGGATGAAATTCGTGTAAGCCGTAGTATGATCAGTCAACAGCCCCTTTCAAAGAAGCTGGAATATTATTGGGGCTACTATAAGTATTATGCCTTGATCATTCTGATTCTGGGGATTATCTTAGGTAATATTCTTCATGGTATTCTTACCAAAAAAGATACCCTTTTATATATTGCCTACATTAATGCATTTCCCAATGTAGAGGATGAAGTTTTCATCCAGGATTTCGAGAGCTTCATTGGGCTAAATCCCAAGAAGCAAGAAGTGATTTTAGATTCCAGCTATTATATTAATGATGGTTCAGCCTCTCCTTATGCGGCCAATTATCATCAGAAATTTTCCACCCGCTGTATGGCCGGTTTAGTGGATGTTGTTGTGGCCGATGAAACCAGTTTTATTAATTACGGTAAACAGGGTTTTTTTGGGGATCTTAGGCAGATACTTACTCCTGCACAGCTGGAACAATATTCCTCCAGACTTTTGTATCTTGAGGTAAATAATGGTGAATCTGCGGAAATGGTTCCCGTAGGTATTGAGGTTACTTCTGCTTACAAAATTACCTCCACTAATAGTTATGCCGGCTCTGCTGCCTATTTTGGAATTGTAAGCGGCAGCTTCCATGAAGATCTTTCCCTTAGCTATCTTTCCTTTTTGGAACAGCCTTAAGCAGGGACAGCTAAAAACTTCATATGGAATAGATAAAAAACGGGAAGCACTTTTCAGCGCTTCCCTCTTTCTATATTTCTTTATATTTCTCCTTCAAACACCGTACAAGCCGGTCCTGTCATGGTTACCAGATTATTCTCTCTATCCCAGTAAATCTTAATTTTTCCACCTAATACATGAACCGTAACCTGATCCTTGGTAAAACCGTTTAATATACAGGCTACTGCTGTAGCGCAACAGCCGGTTCCGCAGGCCAGGGTTTCTCCTGTTCCTCTCTCCCATACTCTCATTTCCACATTTTCTTCATCCAACACTTTTACAAATTCCGTATTGGTTCGATTAGGGAATGCCTCATGATGCTCAACATAGGGACCAATCTTTTCAATTTCCAGGCCTGCCACTTCATCAAGGAAAATTACTGCATGAGGATTTCCCATAGAAACACAAGTAATTTCATAGGTTTGATTCAACTGAGGAATAAACAAAGGTTCTTTTATTACCTGAGGCTTCTCACTTTTTACGGGAATTAAGTCAGACACTAAAATGGGAGCCCCCATATTTACTTCTACCTCTGTTACCTTTTCATCCTGTATATTCAGCTTCAGATATTTAATCTGTCCTCCGCTTTCCACAGTAATTTCCTTCTTTTGAGTTAACCCGTAATCATATACATATTTTCCTACGCAGCGAATTCCATTTCCGCACATTTCAGATCGGCTTCCGTCTGCGTTGTACATTTCCATTTCAAAGTCGGCTTTTTCCGATGGGTTAATGAAAATTGCTCCGTCGCTGCCTATCCCAAAATGTCTGTCACTTACCTTTCGTACCCAATCCGGCTTTTCTTCATTGGCCATTTTTTCTGTAAAACCGTTAATATAGACGTAATCATTTCCGCAGCCATGCATTTTTGTAAATTTCATTTTCACCCTCACCTGCTGTTATTTTTTCTGTTTACTACCTTACTTAAAACTCTATCTGCAGTCTAAATTCTTATACTAATTTTTTATTTCCTACAGCTCTTCTTTCTTCCTGAGAAGATTTAATTAATTTACTTAATTTTTTGTATACAATCATGGTAATTACAGAGACAGAAAATCCTTTAATTAAATTTAAAGGTGCCACTGCAAAGAGTACCATGGTGGTAACATCATTAATGGCAGGATTAATTGCTGTTCCCATTCCCACCAATGCCTCTATAGGCATTCCGTATAACTGAGCAAATTTAGGAAGCAGATATACTGCGTTAAAGGCTGTTCCAAAAAGAGTTAACACTACAGTTCCTATTACACTTGCCACAATCGCTGATTTTCTGTTTTTCTTATAAAGGTAAATAATTGATGCAGGAAGTACATAAGAGCATCCTACACAGAAGTTAGCTAACTCTCCTACAAAAGCTGTTGTTGTGGAATCCATTAATAAGTTTAATAAAATCTTACAAAATTCAACCATTACCCCTGCCACAGGACCGAAAGCAAAGGCGGCAATCATTACCGGAACTTCACTAAAGTCCAGCTTGTAGAAGTTAGGTGCAAAGGGAAGGGGAAATTCAAAAATCATTAAAATAGCTGCTACTGCCGAAAAAATCCCAATCATGGTAATTTTCTTGGTGGTAAAAATAGGCTCCACATTTCCGTTTCTTTTCATTTCCCACTTTTCAATTAATCTTGCTGCAATAAAGATACCGGCTACCAAAGCCAGACATTCCACTACAAAAATAGCATTTGTTACAATTTCGTTCATTAAGTTATTCATTCTTCTTCCTCCTTATAATATTCGAGGCATTAGTTAAATTTTTCCAATAAATAAAATGCCCTGAATCTATAGATTCAGGGCATTTTATTTATTGGAAAAATTTAACTAATGCCTCGAATATTATAAGGAGGAAGAAGAAT